>CALMHN010000026.1 GCA_937863745.1 uncultured bacterium
ATTTTAAAGACAATGAATTGATAATTCAAAAAGGTAAAAAACAATTTAAAAAAATTATTATAAAATAAACATTCAATAAAAAATGTTTTTGTTGCTACTATGTAACAAAATGAATTTGTTCTATAGAAAAAAACTTATGTTTTGTACATAAATTATTTTAATATATCACTTGCAAAAATCTTATATTTTTTACAAATATCTAACATAAATGATGTTTTAATTAATGTTTCACCGGTTTCATAAGCTGATATAACCGATTGAACTGTATTAATACTTTTAGCAAATTCCGTTTGTGTAAGATTATTTTTAATTCTAATGTTTTTGATATTCAATCCTATTTTTTCCTATTTATATTTAATGGTTTAAATTTTTTATCCTCACTTAATTCTAAAATATAATCAATTGAACAATTTGCAAATTTACAAAAGTCTATTAGTCTTTCTAGTGGGATAATATATTCTCCAGATTCCCATCTTCCATAAGCTGTTTTTGATATATTCAATTTGTTTGCAATTTGTCTTTGACTAAGATCTAAGTTTTCTCTGATTTTTTTCAATTTATCTGTTATCATAATTTATTCACCAATTCCATGATAAATTAAAAATGTCCACTTTTGACGATATGCCCCTGATATACGATTATAATATTTACAGCTTTTTGAATATATATTTTTAATATATTTGTTTACAAGCATATAAAAGATGTTATAATAAAAATGGATATTAATCCTTGCAAGTAATGGAGGAATAAATATGAATATATCTATTTTTTTTGATACTGTAAAAGTAAGTAACTGCAGTGAGTTGATGGATAAAGAAAAAAAATTAATTGATAGTTACATAATCAGACTTCATGACTATCAAATAGGAAATTTGGTATATGAAATACCAACTGAAAGCATTTATTTTACTTATATTTATGTTGCTAATAATAATTCTTGTAGATCAAATTTATTACAAAAAAAATTTAATGATAAGAGTCAATGTATAAAATATAGTCAAAAATTAAGACAGCTTTGTGATTCAGGAAAGCTTGATAATATAGTAAAATTAATAAACCACGTGAAATAAAAATGGGGGTTTTTTTGAGAACTATTATGGGAATTTTTTTGGGGGTTGTTTAATGTATTTTTATACTATATAATGTGTATAATGGCAGAAGTAATGAACATGAGTTGAGACAATATTTGTCTTTTTTTATTGACAAAAAAAATAATTAGTATAAAATAAAGGACAATTATTTGTGAAGTATTTCGCAAAAAGTATAGGAGTGGTGTTATGAGACTAAACTTTGATTACTATGCTTATGAATTTGATGAATGGAAATTTTCAAATTCATACAATATTTCTCACTCTAAAGCTTCTAACATTAATGTAAAAAAGGAGAATTGCCCCAAAATCGGCTGTTCTCCTTTTTCATTGTAATTATTTGGAGGAAAACAATGGATAAAAGAAGAAAAAAAATCAAATCAGTTATTGTTTTACTTGCAGATTCAACTTTGGGGAAATATGATTATATTAAAAGCAAAAATAATCTTGATTTGATAATGGAGGATTTAGAAGAATATAAGTTAAGATATGATGCTCTTGATTATATTACAATTTCGGGATCAGGCATAATAAAGTTCTTTACAAAAACAGTAGGAAGTAAATCAAG
This sequence comes from uncultured bacterium, assembly GCA_937863745.1. Lineage (GTDB taxonomy): Bacteria > Bacillota_I > Bacilli_A > RF39 > UBA660 > UBA6985. Next base: position 1,657 of record CALMHN010000026.1, read on the forward strand.
CATACAAGAAAGAATTATTTGTGAAAAAGATTTTAATCTTGCAAAAATTTTTTTTACCAAATTAGAATATTTAACATCTAATTTGCTAACTTTTGATGAAAGAAATTTTATATTATATACATACTATGATCATATTAAATCTGATGATATACAAATTGCAACAACTAATAGTAAGAGACAATATAGTCAAATAAGAAAAAGTGCGATAATTAAAACTGCTATATTTTTTCATTGTGAAGTTAAAAAATAAAATAATCTAAATATAATTACAATGCATTACGAAAGTAATGCTTTTTTATTTAACAAATTAATAGGAGGAAAAATGAAAAATTATAAAATTGAAACATCAATCATACTAAAGTTTGTTGCTTTGCAATCATCAAAGGATCCAATAAAACTTAAGTGGATATCTAATGAATTAGCAATAAATGCGGTAAAAGATGCAATTAGTAAAAGTCCGCTATTTAAAAGTTGGCTTAGTGAATTTGCATATTTAGAAACAAAAGTTGAGGAGATTAAAGATGATGAAAGATGAACATTTTGAATTTGATGAAAATCAAAGAAAAAAACTAAATGCGGTATTTGCTTTAGCAATGATTAAATCATTATATAAACAAAATAAAATTTCTCTTAAAGAATATAAAACTATGATAAAAAGTTTAAATGGGACAGTAAATATTAAATTAGTATAGTGATATTTTTATCTTGTAAAAGAAAGGAAAAAAATTATGGGTAGATTGGTTGCAATATATGCTCGTGTTTCTACAGAGCATGAAGAACAGTTATCAGCATTAAGTAATCAGGTACAATATTATGATAATATAATTAAAGCACATCCTGACTGGAAACTATATGATAGATATATAGATGAAGGAATAACAGGTACTTCAATTAGAAAAAGAAAAAACTTTATGAAAATGATAGCTGATGCTGAAGAAGGAAAATTTGATTTAATTGTAACTCGTGAGGTTTCAAGATTTGCTCGTAATACTGTTGATACCCTTCAAGAAACAAGAAAACTAAAAAAAATAGGTGTCGAAGTTTATTTTACTGAGGATAATATATGGACATTTAAGGATGATGATGGTGAATTAAAACTCACTATTATGGCAACATTGGCTCAAAACGAATCTAAAAAAATATCACAAAGAGTAAAAGCTGGTCAAAAAATAACATTTCAAAACGGTGTCTTTTATGGAACTGGCAACATATTAGGATATGATAAAGTTGGCAAAGATATGATAGTAAATGAAGATCAAGCTAAAATTGTTAAACTAATATTTCAATTATATTTAGCTGGTAATGGTTTATTAGAAATAAAGTATAAATTAGAGAAACAAGGATTCTTAACATCAACAGGTTTAAAAAATTGGAGCCCTGCTAACATTTCAAGAATATTGAAAAATTCATTTTATTGTGGAACTATAGTTTATAGAAAAAGTTTTATTGCTGATTATCTTGAACAAAAGCCTAAAAAAAATACTGGGCAAGTTGAACAAGTTGTTACTGAAGGAAGACAAGTGCCATTAGTTTCAAAGGAAGATTTTAATAAAGTCCAATTGCTCTTAAATCAGCATGGTTCTATTATTAAAAACAATATTAATAAAAATGGTAGATTACCTAAGTTTATTTGGACAAAAAAATTAAGATGTAGTTGTGGTTCAACAATGCAACATAGGAAATATCATAAAAGAGCAGATGGTACAATAACGTGGTGTTATCAATGTTATAATCAAATAAATACAGGCACACCTAAAACAAGAATGAATAAAGGTTTAAGTATAGAAGGAATATGTGGTACTAATCTTATCCCAGAGTGGAAGCTTAAACTTGCGGCTTATTTTGTTTTTGACAAAATTTGGTATGAAAAAAATGAAATATTAGAATTAACTAATAAATTAATTGATGATTCGATAACAATGGATGATAGAAGAAATGAAATTGATAGTGAAAGAAAAGAATATGAGACTAAATTAAATAGTCTTAAACAAAAAAGCGATAAACTATTGGATGCTTATCTAACAGAAATTGTTTCAAAAGAAGATTATTCCTCGAAGAAAGAATCTTTAGATAAAGACATAAGTAGCATTGAATCTAAAGTAAATGAATTAGAATCTAAATCAAGTATCTCGGTAGAAACAATACAAGAAAGAGGAAACAATTTAAAGAAAACTATTAGAGATAATTTGAATTATAAAAAAGGCATGTTATCTGACGAATTGATAGATACCTTTGTTGATAGAATTGTTGTACATAATGATCGTCTAGAGTGGCATCTTAATTTTGTTAATGATATAGTTAAATTAAATAATGAAAGGAATAATGATAATGTAAAAGACAATAAAAAGATTTTATTGGCAAGAATGGCTATTACTATTGAGGATGTAATAGAATATTCAAAGTATTGTCATGATTTTAGGACAATACGATTTAATGAGCCAATGATTGTAGAAATATATATTTAGTATAAGTTAATTTAAGATTTTAAGACAAATTAATTAAAAATAAAGCCCCCGAAATAAGACAGTAGTATCCTTTATTATATAAAAAGTGGGATTTCATCCCACTATTTAATACAGTGGCACAAGCTGCTATTAAAGCTAAAAACAATTAAAAAATAGATAATAAAAGTTAAGAAGAAATACTTAACACAGAGACTGCTGACAAAATATAATTTGACAACAGTCTTTTTTTAGCAAAAAAGTTGTATATATTAAAAGTATAAATGCTTAAAATAAACAAGTTACTCATCTTAATTTACATATTTCTAAGTTAAAATATACAGATTGCTTGTTGCATAATTAAAGTGTACAATTGGAAATATGAGATAATTAATTTTTGGAAGTTATAATTAAAATGGAAGTGATATTATGAAAACATATTTTTATGGAACAAGTAAACTAAATAATAAAAAATTATTAATATCAGAAACAAAAGATAATAAAATTTATTTAACCGATAATAGATTATACGCTTTAATGTATGCATCAGTTACTTATATTAATCTATTTATAGATGATGGTGATGGAAAATTAAAGTTTTTTAATATTGTTCCTGATCTTTTTAAAAAATTATATAAGGATAAAATTGCTTATATTTATTCATTAGAATCAGATAAATTCTTATCAGATGCACCGGATAATATAAGGCCATTAAATGATTTATACTTTACATCAACTGATGTAACTTTTAAAAATGTAGAAGAAGTAATTATATTTGATGAATTTATGAAATTAAAAGAAGATAACAAATTTAGAATAGTAGAAAAAGAAGATATTCCAAATGAATACATTGAGGGTTTAAAAAAATACTATAAAAATAGATTTGATCATAATGATATGATTGAAGAAGAAATTGAATTTTTTAATACCTATTTAGCGGAATATATTTAATAATATATATATCAATAGAATACTATATCATTGTTTTCATCGATAACTATAAATATATCTAACATCATTTCGTCTACCAATCAATATTATACATGATATAATCAAAATGATTTATTGATAAAAAAGGAAGTGATCATAATGATAGAAATAAGTGTAAGCAACGTGCAAAAATCTTTTGGCTTTAAACGAGTGCTAGATGGATTTGATCTAGAAGCATCAACTGGTGAAAGAATTGTTTTAATTGGACCAAATAGTAGTGGTAAGACAACTTTATTTAATATCATTATGGGTGAAGAAAGCCTCGATAAAGGAATGGTTGCAACTAGAAGAGCAACCATCGGTATGCTTTCTCAAATACCTCCAAAGGTATCAGATTACATTACAGTTAGAGATATTTTATTAAAAACATTTAAAGATGTTTTTGAAGCTTCTGAATATGAATATCGTAATGGAGATTATCAACTTGGCTTAAAAATAACTAAAATGGATTAAATGTAAATTATTTTTAAAATATATACTTAATCACAAAACAAGTATAATGAAATAGATTAATAATAAATATAAATACTGATTATAATTATATTAATACAATGAAATGAGTTAAATAGAAAGATAATAGGTAAATAATATGGAAAAAGGAAAAGTTGTAATACTTATTGGAACTAAAAGATCAGGAAAAACGACAACAGCAGTTAGGCTAAATAAAAAATATGGATAGAATTATTTGGAATTTGATCATCTATTAGATTCACTAGATTTAGTTTTGGACGGAAATAATATACAAGATAAAGAATTTTCTTTTTTTGAGTCATGTGTAAATTTTTCTTTAGATGACGCAGAAAACTATGGTACAAATACGATAATCGTGGTTTATGATTTTAAGCCTCAACAATTAAGCAAACTAAAAAATAGAAGTAAAATAATCATCTATTGCCTAGTTCCATTACAAATTACTAGAGAAATATTAAATAATACATTAATTGATTATTCTAAATCATATGATTGGCCATCTAATGCAACTAATGAAGATATTGAAAGAAATATAGGTGAAATATTATCACGTAAAGATTTATTAATAAATGAGTGTAACAAATATAATATTAAAATAATTGATACATCATTTTATGAGGAAAGAGATTTAAGAATTAACAATTTAATAAATGAAATAATTAATGATTACAAATGATAAATAGCAAATATAGAACTTTACGCAAAATTGACGAATAAGGCCAATTATGCTAATATATATGGCAAGTAAAGGGGAAATATTATATGGCAAATGATTCATTTGACTATGCAAGTTTATTACAAATTAAAAGAATGTCTTTAGAAGAATTAAATTCATATTATAGATTGTTAAGAAAGCATAATTATGAAGAGGGAAAATTAATTAACTCTAGTGAAGTAGTTAATAGAATGCACTCATTGAAAATGCTTATATTGAAGATTGATAAAATTTTATGCAAAAGAAGTCTAGTTATTTTTGATGATAAAAGACAAAATAACTTTGATTGTGGAAAAATTTATGCTTCCAGTCATGTTGGAAGATACGATATAGAATCATCTCTTGAAGCTATAAATGAGCCCGCATATTTTGTCATGGGAGACCCTGAGGAAACATATAGAAACTTTGAAGGTTTATTTTTGGAAAAAATAAATGGTAGAATATGTCTTGATACAGGATATCAAATCTATGATATTATGATGAAGAAAAAGGATGGCCTTGATCTTTCATTTGAAGAACAAAAATTATATGACGAGTATAAAACAGATAGACATATTGGAGAAATTCAATGCGAAGAAAGAGTTAAAAATGGAGACAACATTTTAATCTTCCCTGAAGGCGCTTGGAATGTTACAGAAAGATTAACACAAACCTTATTCCCTGGTACAGCTAGAATAGCTATTAATTCAAGTGGAATAATAATACCAATTGGTATTATTAGAAATGGTAAGAAATATACTGTAAATATCGGTAAAGAGTTCAATGTTAAGGGTGCACAAATAAGTGATACTGCTGATATAACTTCCGAATTAAAAGAATTAATTAATAGTTTAAAAGGTGAAATAATTTTCTCTGATGGTAGTGAAATGACTTCACGTGCCTCATTAAAAACACCTGAAGAAAATCTAAAAGATTATGTTGATGATATAATGAGTGAAACAACTAATGGATACACATTAGATGTAATAGAAAAAACAAGATTCTACGATTCTAATTATCCAGAAAATGTATTACTTAATAAAACAAGAAAACTTTCTTAATAGAAAGTTTTTTATGTTATAATGACATTAGGAAGATGATTATATGAATAAAACCAATAGTGATAGACCAAAATGTCCAATATGTGGTAAACCACTGGTAGATGTTATCTATGGAATGCCATCAAACGAACTATTTGTTAAAGAGAAAAACAAGGAAGTTTACTTGGGTGGATGTGAAGAACTAATTGGAATTAAACAGCCATCTTATTATTGCTATCATTGTAAAATGGGTTACACAAAAGATTTAAAAAAATATCCAATAAACTAAAAATATTTTTGGAAATACTAAGGTGAATAATATGAAGCAACATAAACAATTAGAACTAATCATGGATGATGATGGATTTCCTAGAATAGGTTATCATATATGTAATGTTTTCTTTATTAAAGATAATAATCAAGGTGAAACATTCGATTATAATTTTAATACAATTCAATTATATGGATTTGGCTATTGTCCAAAGACTCAGGATTTTTATTATAATAAAAATATTAAACTTCCCAATAGAATAGTTAAATATTTTGATGGATGTACTTATTCTAAAGAGAATATTGAATTACTTAAGTCAATAGGAGTTGTTGACTACTATGATGAAAACATGGTTGCTTTAAAACAACAATTCCATGACTATCAAGCAAATGAAATAAAACAAGAAGTAGAGAGTTTTAAAATAAAACAAAGAAAGCAATTACTTAAATTAGATGAAAAATATTAAGAGAATATCTTAGTATTTTTTAGTAATTGATTGCTAAACTAATTTAAATAAAATAATAAATCATATA
>CALMHN010000027.1 GCA_937863745.1 uncultured bacterium
CATCACACTACCATCATACTTCCAAAAACCATTACCACCCCATAAATACATCTCCGTGCCACTTACATAATGAAATCCATAAATATAGCCAGCACCAGCAATCCACTTCATTTCATTTTCACCTAAATAACTTCCTTCTTTAATACCATATTTTAATATTATATCATTCAATATATTTGTTTGCAATCCATTATCTACATTAGTTATTTTTAAATTATTATTATCTAATATAATCTTATCACCATTATATATATTCAAATTATCACTATCTAATATGTTATTTACACCTTCTACTAATTCTTTATCAAATTCTATAGCAATTCCATTTCCTCTTTTAATATCAGCAAAAAATAATCTATTATAATCATCTAACCCACCTGTTACTTCTGTATATAATTCACCATTACCATTTAACTTTATACTACTGCCATCATACTTTACACTTATCTCATTATTATTTATATCTATACCATCACCCGCAACATAATTACTCCCATTACCACTAATTTCATCTAAATCATTTATACTATTAACAAATTTTGTCTTATCAGCATAATATAATTTTCCATCATACTTCACCACACACCCCCCTAAATATACTTTCTTTTCTCTCCATACACCCCCCTCTACATAATCAAAAATATGATTCTTTATATATCCTATAAATTCATTTATTCTTACACTATCATAGTTATTATTAGTTATAATATTATATTTTCTTTTATCACCATCTACATTCCAACTAAATGGTCTAATCATATGAGGACTACCCACATCATATCCTCTTGGTACCCATACTATAGCTAATAATATACAACTATCATAACTACATTTTATACCATTCTGATATGGTAAATAATCATCTTCATTATTTATCAATGTCTCTATATCACCAGCACCACTTACCACCTTTATATCTAATTTATTATATACATCATTACTGTCATACTTATCATTACTATATACACCCCATATTAAATCATACCTTTCATACCCACCAGTAGGATTAACAAATATATCCAATATACCAGTTCCACTTACACTATTATATTTATAAATTTTACTTTTTATCATTGCATATCCACTTGATACTTCTAATCCTAATGATAAATTATTCGGATCATTAGTATCAGCAATTGACGGTGCTAATACTTGCAACCCATTTATTATTCTATTTTCACTACTAATTCTTATTATACTATTACCATCAGAAGTATATATAATACCATTTTTTAAATCAATAGCAACCTCACCATCATAAATAGTATTATCATCCCACACATCAGGATTCATAACATGATTTGTGCCAGGCAATGCTACCTTTGGCTCACCATCAACAATCTTCGATATATTTCTACCATAATCAACAATTAACTTCTTACTCATAATTTTTTACTGTATATATAATTTTAAAATAAAACATAATTTATATTGCAACTAAATAATTTATATTTACATCATTATCATTATTATTTTTTACCCAAATAGTTTCTACTAAATTCATATCACTATCAGTAATATCATCACATCCGCTGTTTATAAATAACTTACCCATTTTTCTCCAATTATAATATCCATTTACATAATCATCATCATAACAAAAATCAATACTCAACTTATTACTATCTATATCTTTATTATACTCATCATATGAACACATAACAAACACAAACTTCACTCTACCATTTTTATATTTTATAGGCCCTTGCACTTCACTAACATTTATATTAATAATATCATTTACTAATATATGAACACCATCATCATCTAAATAATAATAATCATATCCAAATTTATAAAAATTATATATCTTTTTATCATTTTCTAATAATATCTTAATATCATCAACACCAGACTTATATATCTTATTATCTGTTATAAAATATACATCATCATCAAAATTCTTAATATCATTAATATCTTCTATTATATTATATCTTAATACCATACCATTATGTAAATTCACCAAATTATTCCCTATTAAAATATATGCTTCTGAATTTATTATATAAATATCTTTAAGCAAACTAGTATCATGAAATGTATATAAATATATACCTTCATTTTCAATATAAATATAAACATTATTACTATCATTAACAATAAAGATTTCTACTGTATCAGTTATACTATTATAATAATCATATACTTTCTCTATATTACCAATATTACCTGATATATACTCACTAACTAAATTATATACTTTATATAAATTATTATTTGATACTACATATATACGACCATCTTCTATTGACGCAAATATATTTGTTATAATATCAGTAAAAGATAATATATGCTCATCATTATTATTATCATAATAATATAAATCACTACTATTATTAATTAATACATAAACATAAACACCCGAAAATATTATATCTTTTATTCCACTAGAAAAACACTTTATAGATGTAAAATGACCATTATTTAACTTATATATATCACTACTAGTCATAGCATATACTACTACATCATCACCTATAATTCCATATTCTATTTTATTAACTATATCATTTATACCATATAATTGCTGCCACCCATCATTATATATATAAACACCATTAAAATCACCAATAGCATATATAAACCCATTAATATTATAAATATTTTTAATTCCATCTAATCCATATAATAATTCACTATCTACCGCATTACTAACTGATATATTACCAATTACAATATTCTTATCAATAGTTTTTATAATAATACTATTATTACTAGAATCTATTTTATCAATAGTAATATATCTTCTAAAATTACTAATATTTACACTAAAATTATTTTGTAACTCACTAAAATTATTGCCAGTATTAAAAATAAATGATTTTTTATCATTATCACCAACTAAATATATGTCAATAGCATAATTAGTATTTAATTTACAATTACTAAAATCAAATTTCCATTTATTTACTCTCTTGCCATAATCTTTTATATCATCAATATTTATCTTATTAATATCACCTTTTTTTAAAATAAAACTACCAATCTGAAATTTATTAACAATATCACTAAACCCCTTTAAACATATATCACCTAATAATCTAGAATTATATGTTATACCAATCTTACAACCATTTATAAATTTCAAAAATTTAATATTTTCAGATAAATTATCACAAGATACATTTAATGTACCAGATTTGATTTTACCAATATTATTAATTTCAGCCATAAAATATAAAATTTATTATTAATATATATAAATATTTTTTAAAATAAATTAATTAAATCAACATTTGTAAAACATTTAATATATTTTATATCATTTTTCATTTATTCAATTTTATATATAATTATCATAAAAAATATTAAATTATGTCTCTAAATATTGATACATCTGATAATCTTGCTTCTTTATTTAATCGTTCTAACGACAATTCACAATATTTTTTATTTATATCAACTCCAATACCCTTCCTATTTAATACTTTAGCAGCTATTAAAGTAGTACCAGACCCTAAAAAAGGATCTAATATCACATCATCAACATAACTAAAAAGTTTAATACACCTCTTAGGCAACTCTATAGGAAATGGAGCGGGATGGCCAATTACAGTTGCTTTAGCTGTATTAAAATTCCATACTCCTAATGTCCACTTTATAAAATCATTTCTAGATATATCAGAAATACCACCACCAGATTTCTTTTCCCAACTCCCTTTTGATAATAATAATATACATTCATAATTTAATGAAATATAAGGAGACTGAGCACTCATCCACGACCCAAATACATGTCTAACACAATTATTTCCTTTATCCCATATTATTAATGATTGATAGTCATAACCAATTTCTTTTGCTATATTTACTATATCACCTATAATAATTCTTTTGCCACCATACGTAATATTCAAATGAATATTTAGACACATTCTTCCATCATCTTTTATTAATGTATATACTTTACTTAACCATTTTCTACTAAAATCTAAATAATCATCCCATTCCATATTATCATTGATGTCATCACATTCATAGTCTGTATTCAAATTATATGGAGGTGATGTTACAACAAGATCAATAGAATTTTCTTCTATTAAATCAGTATTTATTATATTATCATTAATGATTTTTATATTATTATCATCATAAAAAATTTTATCTTCTTCTTTTAAATTATTCATAATCCAGGTATTGTTTTTGGTGTTCTTTTTTTATTATTAAATTTTATATTATTTATATCTGCATTATCAATATTATCATATTTTTTTTTGATAATATCATCTTGATTAGTATCATTAACAAAATTATTATAATAATTTTTAATATTTAAATAATCTGATAATACTTTTATATATCCTAATGCAATAATTGGTAATATACCACCTGAAATAATGCTCAATATTCTTTTTTGTGCATATATATCTAAATCAGTTAATCCAAAAAGTTCTATCCATCCAGTGAAATCAGTTAAATTTATATATGTATAATACATATTACCCATTATTTGCATTGATGTTAATAATATAAAAAGCCCCCATACTATCATTTTATTAGTACTTTTCATTATTATAATAGATATTAATGATGCCATTGCACCTACTTCAAATGCAGCGGCTAATATTATTGACATTGTCTTATTATTACTCATATTAAAAAATGACACTACATGTATCATAGAAATAATAGATGTTATAATATACAATGATGATAATAAGACAACAATAAATATATGCCACTTACTTTTTTTCATTCTTATA
>CALMHN010000028.1 GCA_937863745.1 uncultured bacterium
ATATTTAAACATTAATGATGATTTAGATAATGAATCATTTTTTAAAGAGTGGACAAGGCGAGAATCTTTCATTAAACTTCATGATTATTCCCTAAAAGATATAACATGTTTAAAGATGGACAATTGTCATTTTACTTATTATAAAGATGGAGACTATTTCATAACCGTATGTAATAATAATTAAAGATACTTAATTGAAGTGATAAAATTAATGTAGACAGTGTAAAAAAGACACAGTCTACATTTTTTGTTATAATACATCTAGAGGTTAATATGGATTATAGTTATTTATTAAATAAATACACAATTGATTATGATAAATTATTATCATATGGATTTATACATAAAAAAAACGTTTATACATATAAATGTAATCTATCAAATAATATGTATTTAGTTGTATCTATTACAAATAAAACAATGCACACAAATGTCTTTGATTCTTTGCTTAATGAAGAATATATACTATATAAAGTTAAGTCAACAAGTGGGTTTGTATTAGCTATACAAGATCAAGTTGAGAAAATTATCGATAGCATTATTTCTGCATGTTTTACAAAAGGTGATTTAAGAAATGAGATAATTGATTATTGTAAGAAAAAATATAATACAACACCTGAGTATCCATGGGATGATTTAGAAGATGCATTTACATTAAAAAATGAAAAAGGGAAATGGTATGGATTGGTAATGAAAATTAAGGGTCAATCATTAAAAATAAAAGAGCCATATATCGATATTATGAACATTAAATGTAATCCTGATACCATAACTAAACTAATTGATAATGTTAACTATTATCCAGCTTACCATATGAATAAGAAGTATTGGCTTACAATTATTCTAAATAATGATACAAATAAAAAAGAACTATATGATTTACTAGATAAGAGTTATAATTTGGTTAAATAATAGGAGAATGTATGATTAGAAGAGTTGATAATAAAAAAGATGCTGATATATGCGACACTTTATTAAACAAATTGATTTTAGATGAAGAAAGATATGATAAAAAAATAAATAAAAACTTTATTGTTAAGGATTATTTTTCCAATGTGATTAAGAATCAGGATAATATATTATTAATTGAAGAAGAAAATAATCGTATCGTTGGTTATGTATTTGCAAAAAAAATAAATGATGATGATGTATCATCATATATAGGATATTTAATAGATGGTTTATTTGTTCAAGAAGAATATCGTCATCAAGGATTAGGCAAAAGACTACTAATAGAAATCATTAAAATGTGTGAGAGCACCGGGGCATCATACATTGATATAAATGTAATGTATAAAAATGAAGATGCTAAGAAACTATATAAAGAATTGGGATTTAATGATTTTAAAGTATCATTAAGAAAAGAACTTCACTAATTGAAGTTTTTTTGTATGCAGAAAATTTTGACAAGTAATAATGCCTCCTGTATAATAATTCATACAAGAAAGGGGGGCTTAGTTTGAGAAGCGCTGCTATCTGGCGAAAACGGATATTATTCGTTATAACCATTATTAGTATAGTAGCAAGTATGTTGTTTGTGGAATCCGTATCGGCTGATACACTTTACTCTAATACAAATGCACCAGTTTTTTATGGCTTAACAAAAGCTATAATACAACAGGGAGATTCATTTTCTTTAGATGATAGTAAATATCGTATATTTGCTAGAGACTTTGAAGATGGAGACTTAACATCAAATATTATTTACACAAGTAATGTAGATACAAGTAAAGTAGGCAGTTATACAATTTTATATACCATAACTGATTCTAATTTTAACACAACTTCTCTTGAAGTACCTATTATCGTTATTGATGATCAAAGTCAAGGTCGTTATTATGAGAGAACACTATATTCACTTCCATCTGTATGGAATATGGACTTAGCTGGAACTAATCGTGGTAATTATCAAGATCGTCAAATGCTAGGCTTCTATATGGAAGCAAACTCAGAAATAAGTATTCAAAAATTATCAAGCTCCAAAGATTTAACTTTAACTTATTTGAATAATGACTCGAAGACTGAAAGTAAAGCCACTATTACATCAAACATAACAACTATTACTTCAACGTATAAGGGCGTTCCTTTTATAAAAACTACATATGATTCAACTGAACCAGTTGTAGTTGGCATAACGATAACTGATACCCAAGGTGTATATTCATTACCTTATTATCACTATGGAGATTCAGAAAGTGATTTCTTTACTTATTGGAAATCTATAGATGGTAGCTATTCTGTTATTGAAAATGAAGATATAACAGTATTAGTTCCATATACTGATAACTCAAAATTAGTTAATTACTATAAGAACTGTCACACTAGTTTAGATAATTTTCTATACTATTGGCATCAAGTAATTAATCAATATGATGCATATCTAGGATTAAGTTATAATCCTACAGATGAAATTGATCAAAATGTTAAAACAAAATATTTTGTTAAGGCCAATGCATCAGGAGCAGGATCAGCATATTATAGTAATGATCACGTTGGAATAAATTCATCATCGGTATCTTCATTCTTTGAAGTTAACTGGGGAGGATTACATGAAATTGGTCATGGTTACCAAGGAAGTTTAGCTTCTGATTTAAATCAAGGAGAGATATCTAACAATATTTTAGGACATTATGTTCAAATAGATAAATCAATTTATAAATACTCTGGTAATTGGCTTGGAGAAATATCTTCAATTGAGGATAAATATCAAAGCATAAGATTATCTGGAGGAACTTATAATGATTTGAGTCAATCAGGTAAACTTTACTTTATTATTAACCTATTAGATACATATAATTCAAAAGACAACTATGCTGAAATCAATAGAGTTTGGCGTAGAGCATTAAAGAATAACGAAAATATTAATACTCAAGATGCTTATGTATTAGCATTCTATAATTTATATCATGTTAATATATCATCATATTTTACAGCATGGGGTATAGAAATATCCGATGATGTAATTAATAAAATATCTGATGGTAATAACATGGGAATGCTTTCTGATTTAATTAATGATTCTAATCTTGTAACTACAATTCAAAATGAATTAAATAAAGAAGGAAAATATAGTTTAGTAACTAATACAGAAATATCTCCATATAATTTATCTAGTGAACTAAATATTACAATTCAAATTGATAATATTGAAGAATTAATTGGTAAAGATATAATAATTACGGATAACAATGGAATTGAGAACAAAGTAGAAATTACCAATAATACCATTAACGTTAAAAACTTAAAAGTAGGAACATATATTATAAAATTACCTGTACCTATTAATAATGTTTATAGTTATTATGAAATTAATAATGTTAACATAGTTAATGGAATGGCTAATAATTATGTATTTACTTATTCAAGTTATCAAAGTACTTTATCAACTGATGAAGTAATAACACTTAAAGGACTAGGAAATACAACATTTGCAACAATAAGTTTTTCTGAGTCAAATAATATGACCATAACAACATTCGCAAAAACTCCACATGTTTATTTTTCAGGAGTATATGCAAGTATAAAAATTTTAGATGAAAATAATAATGTAATTTATGAAAAAAATTACTATGGTAATGTTCTTCAAGAATATACAATAGATAATATAATTTATAAATATGGTTATAAACTTTTAATAACCCATGAAGAAATATCAGGAAGATACATTGTATCTTCAACCATACTTGGTGAAGAGGAAAGTATTTCTAAACCAAATACAAATCCATCGTATGATATAAGTAAATATGGATTATTATCTTATGAATCATATAAAAATAAAATAGATGAGTATATTACATTATTAAAATCTAAATATTTAGGAAATGATATAAATAATAAATTAGTAGGTATAAAAGATAAAGCCTTATTATTATTAGCTATTTTAAAATTGACTAATGAAGATAAAGAACTTTATTTAACTAATTATTCAACTATTATTAATGGTAGTAAACCAATTAATAATACAATGATAATTAAAGCAAATAGTATTGATGATTTAGATATTTATAGTAATTTAAATATAATTGATTTAGAAGATGGAATAATAATTCCAACATCCATAAATACTACATATACAATAACTAAAAATAACGAAGATGGAAACTATACTATTAATCTTGAAATAAGAGATTCTGATAATAATATTTTATACACAAATATAGAACTTATTATTGAGACTACAGCGTCTATAACAAATAACTATCCGTTGGTTGATTTGATGGCTCCAACACCTGAAATAATTAAAAATAATATTTCTTATTATTCAGGAAGTGATACGAGAATGGTTACAGATATAACATATAATAAAGAAACTAATAATGACAATGAGGTAATTGTTGAAAAAGAAGATACCGAAAGAATTGTTAGTAACAAATTAAATGTTTTAGCTATCGTTGCTATAACTATGGATTTCATGGCTATTGCTTTAGTAACAATCTTAATTATAAGAAGAAAAAGAGTAAACAATTAGTTTGCTCTTTTTAATTGTAAAATAAACTTGACATTTATATAAGATAGATATATATTAATAATGTAAAGTTAATTTTACATGGAGGACTTATGAAAAACAATCTAGAAAGTCTTAGAAAAAGTGCTTGTTTATCACAAGAAGAGCTAGCAAATAAATGTGATGTATCAAGGCAAACAATTATTTCCTTGGAACAGGGAAAGTATAAACCATCAATTGTTTTAGCTTTTAAATTAGCTAACATATTTGATAAGAAAATTGAAGATATATTTATCTATGAGGAGGATAAAAATGAAATTAAGTAATAAAGCGAAAATGATTTACTATGTAATATGTCTTATTGTAGGTATAATTTCTTTTGCTTCTGGCTATAAGTCAGATAATGCTTATTTATATGGATTTGGAACAAGTCTTATTGTTGCATCAAGTATATTATTAATAAAACAAATTGTTATAAATAAAGATCCAAAGAAATTACATCAACAAGAAGTTGCAGAGAATGATGAACGTAATAAAATGATTTGTACAGCATCATTTGCTATAACATTTAGATTATCCATTTTATTGGAGGCTATTTTCAGTGTAATCTTAGCTTATAAATCATTAGTAGACTTATCAGAATTTCTAGGATTTGTTGTTTGCATACAATTAATTATCTATTTGATAACATACTTTATAATAAGTAAAAAGAACTAGAGTTGGTGTAACACCAATTCTATTTTTTCTTATTATAATAATAATTGGTGTTATAATTAAGATAGGTGGGAAAGATTATGAATATATTTAAAATAATAGGTAGTAAAATGGATTACTCAACTTATGATAAAGATAAGAAATATATTGAAGATCATCAAGAAATTTATTCAATCGTAAAAGGGTTAGATGAGCTTCATAAAGATACCTTACTAAATAGTCAAATACTACAATTATCTAGTAAAATAGAAGCTATATATGAATTTTATATTCATGATATTGAAGATTGTATATATGAATTAAAGATGGTTGATAAAATAGAAAATTTAGATTCATTATATAAAAAATATATTAGAAATCAAATTGATTGGAATCCAGTTACTCTAACTGATAAGATAAATGAAAGAATAGAAGCAGATATTATGTTTTGTGATGAACTAGGCGATCGTAAGGTGGCAGTCGTTGAAGGTGATATTATAAGGGGAATGGTAAAACCTGAATATATTGAAATGGAAAATACCATTAATCGTGTAAATAATTATGAGAAAAAAATGAAAAGTAAAAAACAATAAAAGAAATGTGGGTTGATAAATATGTATATTCTTTTTTTAATAGCAATTATCCCTGTAATATTACTATTAAGCTATATCTATAAAAAAGATGTAGCACCTGAGCCTAGAAGTATGCTCACGAGACTATTTATAGATGGTTGTATTAGTATATTACCAGTTATTTTTATTGAACTATTTTTAGATGAATTAATGCCATCTGATGGAATAACTAATTCTTTAGTATTATTTTGTATAACTTTCCTAAGTGTGGGGATTGTTGAAGAGGGAGCCAAGTGGTTAATAACATATTATAAGACCTATAATAATAAAGAGTTTAATCATCCATACGATGCTATTGTCTATTCTGTTTTTGTTTCCTTAGGATTTGCAATGGTGGAAAATGTTTTATATGTATGTGGAAGTGGATTGGAAGTAGGAATTATGAGAGCCTTACTATCAGTACCATCACATGCTGTAGATGCGGTTTTAATGGGATATTTTCTAGGACTTTCTAAAAGGGAACAATTCAATCATGGAAAAAAAGAAGATCTATATTTATCATTAAGTGTTATTATCCCAGCTATTATCCATACTATATTTGATTATTTAATATTTATGTATGTTAATACTAATATGATGCTTCATGTTTATCATTTAATAGACTTTGTAATATTTATATATATCTTAAGTTTTATTATTGTTAACAAAGTATCTAAGATAAAATCTAACTATGATGGATCTCCAGAAATTTGACACTTACATAAAATAATGAAATGTGTTATATTAATGAAGCAATTTGTTCGTTAATAATTGGAAACTACTTTTTATAAAGGGAACAACAGGAATAATTGTTAACTATAGAAAGGAGTTTTTTTTATGGAAAAAATTAATATTCAAGAATTGTTATTTTCTCTTGTCATGGTAATCTTCATGGTCTATGGAATGGTTGTTTACAATATAGCTTGTGAATCAGGTTTAACTAATCAGACATTTATCATGGCTTTAGGTGAATTACCTATCATGGGAATTATAGCTTTCTTATTAGAAACATTGATAATAGGTAATAAAGCAAAAAGTTTAGCATTTAAGATGGTTGATCCCAAAACTGATAAACCAATTGTAGTAATTATTGCTATATCAAGTATGATAGTTTTAATGATGTGTCCAACTATGAGCTTAATTGGTTCATTAATGCATAATTACACGGGTATATCTAATATATTTGTTAATTGGCTAAGAATAACTGTTAGAAACTTTCCCATGGCTTTATGCTATCAAATATTTATATGTGGACCTTTTGTAAGATGGATATTTTCTCACTTTAAAAAAGAACAACACGATTAATATACTATTTTAGATAAAGAGCACTCCATGAATGAGTGCTTTTTAGTGTGAATATACCTCATTTTTGGGAAACTGTACATTTATAAAAAAAGTGTTATAATAATTCGTACCTAGGAGGTATTATATGAAAGAGAAATCTATTGGTGACATTAACATTCAACTTGATGAAACTAAGAAAATGCTCAATGAAAGTTACAAAAAACTTGAAGGAGAAGAAAATACTGCCGAGCTAAAGGAATTAAAAGCAAAGATAAAAAGATTACAAGCTTTAAATGAAAACAATCAATTAATATGGAAAGACTTAGCTGAAGAAGCATCTAAGAGGAAATAACATGAATAAATTAAGAAGAAGAAAAATAGAAGCTTTAACATCATTAAGCTTGGCCTGTATTTTAATGGGCTCTTCAATTAAAGCCGATGCTAGTAGCATGGTTTATAACTCAGATGTTATTAACTATTTAGCTACATATAATACAGGTGATGATAAATCTATTGATGGATCTTTTACTTGGGCTGAAGACAATAAAATTTATAGAACAGAGGATATTCATTTTATAACAAAAGGGGAGTATGCGGATATATTATATAACTATGCATCTTATATAGGTATGGATACTAAAAATTATTTATTAGGAGAAGATGTAAGTTATATTATTAAATCTTTTACTGATGTTGATAC
This sequence comes from uncultured bacterium, assembly GCA_937863745.1. Classification (GTDB taxonomy): domain Bacteria; phylum Bacillota_I; class Bacilli_A; order RF39; family UBA660; genus UBA6985. The sequence continues at coordinate 7,733 of CALMHN010000028.1, forward strand.
TATCCCTGAATCAGAAATTTATCAATTAGCTTGGGCTTATTACATGGGTTATATTGATGTTGATGAATTCGGTAATATCAATCCATCTCAAAAAATTGATGAGTCAACTGTTAATTCGTCATTACAAGAATTACATGATGATGTAAATCAATCTATCAAAAATAAAACTAAAGAATTAATACCCAATCAAGATATACTTGTAAGAGATAGAAATGATTCAACTGACATAAATATTATTAGAGAAGAAAGAGTTAGAAAAAACTAACTCTTTTTTTATGTAAAGATGTCTTCTAATAAGAGATATATTTGTTATAATTATTATAGGTGATAATAAATGAATAGAATAGTTTTAAATGAAACATCCTACTTTGGATGGGGATCAAGAAGTATCTTAATTGATGAAATCAAGAATAGACACTTTAAGAAAGTATTATTAGTAACAGATGATAATTTAATTAAGAATAATGTTGCTACAAAAGTAATGGATACATTAACTGAAGGTGGAATTGAATATGAAGTATTTTCTGATATCAAACCAAACCCTACAATTGCTAATGTAAAATCTGGTTTAAGAATGCGTGAAAAATCCAAAGCAGATTTGTTAATTGCTGTAGGTGGAGGTTCCGTAATCGATACAACTAAGGCAATTGGAATAGTTACAACCAATACCGAATTTGGTGATGTTAGAAGTTTAGTTGGAGTGTCTTCTACTAAAAATAGAAGTATGCCAATTATTGCTTTACCAACCACAGCTGGAACAGCTGCTGAAGTAACAATTAATTATGTTATAACGGATGAAGACAATGTTGTTAAATTAGTATGCGTTGATCCAAAAGATATACCAATTATTTCTATAATTGATACTGAATTAATGGCAGGAATGCCTGCTTTAACAGCATCTTCTACGGGACTAGATGCCTTAACTCATGCAATGGAAGGTTTTATTACAAAAGCTCATTGGGATATGTCTGATATGTTCCATATCAAAGCCATTCATATGATTAATGAAAATCTAGTTAAAGCTGTAAACAAAGACCCTGAAGCTATGGATAAAATGGGTGTTGCTCAATATATTGCTGGCATGGGATTTTCCAATGTTGGTTTAGGTATTGTACATTCTATGGCTCATCAATTAGGTGCAACCTATGATGTACCACATGGAATAGCATGTTCTTTATTCCTTCCTTATGTTTTAGCTTGGAATGGTGAATATTCTCCTGAAAGATTTAGAATTATTGCATCAGATGGATTTGATATTGATACCACTAATTTAAGTGATTCAGAATGTGTAGATGCAGTTGTTAGTCATGTAAGAGAATTGGAAGATACTTTAAAAGTACCTCAACATTTAAGTCAAGTAGGTGCTAAAAAAGAGGATTTTAATATATTAGCAGAAAAGGCTATCAATGATCCATGTACAGGTGGAAATCCACGCCCAGTAACTAAAGAAGATATAATATCCTTATTTAATCAGGCATTCTAATGAATAAAAAAAATAGTAAGCAATTAATATTTTTATCAATAATTATATTTTCTATTGGTATATATAAGGTTATTCCATCAATTGAAAATTATTTTAAACCAACTAATAACGAAGTAATTACAGATGGTTCCTTATTAAGTGTTCATTATTTAGATGTAGGTCAAGGTGATTCAGAATTTATTGAATTACCTAATGGAGAAAATATCTTAATTGATGCTGGTGAAGCAGAA
>CALMHN010000029.1 GCA_937863745.1 uncultured bacterium
TGGCATTTGTTTATTTTCATATGAGTAATATCCTTGCATAGCTAAAACCAAACCATCTATATATGGCAATAATGATTTATCAACAGTATCAAGATACAATATATCGTTTGGTTTTAAAGATAACATTTTACCATTTACAATCATTGAAATATATTTAGTTGCAATAAATATTTTTTTATATTCCATCATTTTTACCCTCCAACATAATAATTTTTTATTTGATTTGGTATAATATTTATATTTAACTTATGTAAATCCAACGAATATATTCCTACTGGCGGATTAACAATATCAAAATATTTTAATTCTTGAACATTTTCAACAATATAATAATTATTATCATTCATTGGATCTTTAATGATATCTCCGATTTTGACATAATATGTATTATTCCCTATATTATATAAATATGTCTACTCAATTTGTATAAGACTTTGTATATCATTCGAATTATGTGATAATTGAGAAATCTATTCCTAATTCCAAATTAGTTTAATAACCTTTCTAATAAATTCTGTAGTTGAAATTTTATTTTCAAGATCTATATTATCAGTCAATACAATAGAACCAACAAAATCATTATAAAATCCGAATCGTTGTAAATTATTCATATTATTAATAAATGACGAATCCTAACTGTTTATCCATAAATCAGTAACTAACTATTGTACTTCATATTGAATTCCTAATGTATTTTCAATATAATCTAAAATAATATCATTTATTATATCGCTAGCATTGTCTCCGTTTTCTTCATCATCAGTAGGTATATCTATAATTTCATCCACATCATCAGAAGGAGTACCTTTATCTTTTTTACCAATTAATACTGTTTTTATATATCTAGGAATTACATATTCATACTCGTCACCAAATTTTATAAATCGATGTAGGATAATAAAATAATCTCCTGTATTATTAAATGTAATCTATATTCTAGGAGATATTGCAGGATCATGTTTCTCTTTAATAAGAATTGGAGAATTAATATTCTTCTATACATATATATCAAAATATGTACCTGGGCTTATATATTCAAACTCATGCTAAAAATCTAAAATATAAAAATATGACATATCATCACCTAATAAATTAATAAAATTCTGCCAAAATGAACACTCGATATTGCTGCGGTGTGTGAATATGTGACTAATCTGAATTTAAAAATAGATCTTTAAACGATTTACGTAACTTAGAATATTGTGAAATATAATCAATCGGATAACTGACATTAGCTTTAAATTTCATATAATAATCATACTATTCTGTGTCATATATAATTGAAATATTTGGTAGTTGTATTCTACCAATATCATTAGTATAAAAATCTAATATATATATATTATAAAAATTTGGATTTTTTATTTGAATGTCAATTACATCATCAAGCGTGTTGTTATATTTGATATCAATGATATTTTGTTTAATATACTCATTAAAAAATAATAATAATTTACTATCAAATGTAATTTCATGCGGAATAATTTTTATGTCATTCTATTTTGAGTAAATTAATAAATAATTGTATATCTCTAATAGATAAAATAATTGCAAGACAGTATAATTTTTATCAATAATCGAATCAACATAAATATTAAATCCATGTAAAAATTCATTTTTAGTTTTCTTTATTAATTTAACATAATAATCTAAATTATGAATTTGTTTTTTTAAATATAATTGCTTAAAGAATTGAAAAACCTGAATAGAAGAATATTCTTTAATTAATTCCTAATAATAATTCAAATCGTTAGATTCTATCTTCTTTGATACTATATTTCTATTTCGTTCCTCTATTATATTTGAAATTTTATTATTTAGACTAATAAATACATTATTAATACCAACCAACATAAGTTTAATCCCATCATAGATATATCTAAAAAAACTACACGCCCAGTTTTTACATTTATTTAATATTATTGGTGCATATTTAACAGTTTTTATCCACTATTCTGATATTATATCTATTAATACATACATTGAAATATGCAAATAAATTCCAACATGTGTCAATATATTTTGCAAAAATAATAAAGCATGTCTATACTATATGTAAATATCAATTAGAAATTTATTCATCTATGTCAGGCACAGGATACTCCATCCACTATAGGATAGAGATAAACATGCCATTCCCTCCTTTTTTTATCATATTGTAATAGATACAATATTATTCTGTTGTATCATACTCAATGAATATGTAAGTATTATATGAGTTTTATGGTCATCATCAGTTTGACGTATTTGAATGTCTTCTATAGTAACTTCTGGCAAATGAGAATGAATAACACTCTCAATCTCTTTTGTAATTTGAGATGTAACAAAACTATTCAATGTTTCAAATACCATATCATTTAACCCAGACCCAAATGTGTGATTAAATATTCGTTCATTTCGTTTTGTCAATAAACATATAGAAATTTTTTCATTATATAAATCAAAAATGTTGTCAATAGATCTAAATGTATTACCGTCTAAATCTAATTCTTTAAAAATGCCATAAAATTTATCAAATTTGAGTGACTAATCTGTTCCTTTTAATACTTTCCCATCATTTCCAAGATATTCTTTGTTTTTTATAAGCATTTTTTTAACTTTATCAATTTCAGACATTATTACCAATCCACCCTTATCCATTATTTTCAACATTTATATTATTCTAACATGGAACATATGACATATTACAATTAGTCTGTGTATCAATTTCCTATAAACACTAATTTTCATTATTAATAAAGATATTCGAATGTGTTTTTAAGGTAAATGACCATGATATTATTGTTGGTAATCCTGTTGTAGTATATATTGTTGGAACAATTCCTGAAAATTGTTTCATAGACGATGGCAAAATTTCCAATCCATTTACAAACACTTTATACCCAGAAGATGGAATAACAATTTCTAATGGTACTGGTACTTTACCCTATTCAATTGCTTGTCCTACAACTTTATCAGTCTAAATAGAAAATCTCATATATGTTAGGCATAAAATAATCTATTATAGAATAGATATAAATTATGCTATTCCCCTCCTGTGTTAAATTTTATACAAAATATTTATATTCCACATCAAAATATTCTGTTGCTGCGATATTCAAGTCATATGTTCCCCGAACTGATTCTTTATTAGACAAATAATCTCCATAATCATCACTCGTATCTTGAGATACATCCTTGGAATTATATACTGTATTAAAGTTAGAAGTATATACAGTTGTGTTATCTGTATAGCAAATTTTATCATATGTTATATTCATATTGTTTTTAATTTCATTTATTACGTTAGATGTAATAACCTATGATTGTTCTATAATACTTGTCCATATTAATGGCATACATTGCCTCCTAACAATTAATAATAATCCAATGAATATTACAAGTTTAAATTCTGAGATGTGTGATAGTTACTTGTGAACTTCACATGACTAAAGTCACCTCAATTCTTACGCAAGGAAGCCACTGGCTTTAGCCGTTGGGTAGTTGACGAGTAAGACAGTATTACCATCAAATTATTAAATTTGAACCTCTCCCACTTATAGAAGTGGGAGATTCTCGCTTCATCAGCCTCGCAA
>CALMHN010000030.1 GCA_937863745.1 uncultured bacterium
ATACTTTAATTTCATTAATGAATCTATTTCTCTTTGTATTTCTTTTTGTCTATTAACATCTAATATTTTTCTATCACTAGCCTGGATAGAACGCAATTCACTTTTTAAACCTTCTATGCGTAAATCAGTATAATCAGGCAATTTATTCATGTATTCATGAATATTATGTAATTCTATTGCAATACTATCTATTTGTTTGCTTACATTTTTTACACTACGATTTCGCGCGGTACGTAATTGCATCATTATCATTATTATTAATAACATTATAACAAATAAATACTTATTATTCATATTATAATTATTCTGTGTATTCATAATTTTTAATTATTTTATATACAACTTATATATATAAATTTTTTAATTTATATCATTATTAATATTTTCTGCCTTTTGTGCCGTTAAATTATCAATTTGTATTTGCAAATCATGATATTTATTATAGTCTTCATTAATTTCTCTTTGCACATTAGACATTAAATTTAATAATTCTAAATAACCATATGATTTATTATTAATGCCCTCCCCATCGTATCTACTTAAAAACAGCACAATATATTGTGCAACATTAAAAGGTACTTTAAATTCTAATTTTGGATTTTCTTTCGCTTTATTCAAAAAAGATTCAATATAATCAATTATAACAACGGCATATCCTATTTCAGTATACTGCCACTTTGCTGATTTCTTTATAAAATCTAGTATTTTATTAGCACTACTTACGCCACCTTCTATCAAATATTCCTTGGCATTTAAGTCATCATCCATCTTTTTTAAATCAAGAATTAATCCATTAATCAATGAATCATCAACTAATTCATTTTTTGTTTCTTTTGTTTTTTTTGTTTCCATAATATTATATTTTTTTTATGTGGTTTTTATATTTTTTAAAAAATTTTTTAGATAAACATCATATTCATGTTGATATAAATCTATTCGCTGACACCCATTAATAGTTGATATAAATATAGAAGCATTATCTATATCAATATCATATAATTCTTTAAAAGCATATTTATATGCTGCTATTTGAAATTTATATTTATGAAATTTTAATGAATCTTTTTTAATTAATCCACTTGCTGTTTTATAATCACCTAATGTTAATTTGCCATTTTTATCTATATATAAAATATCACAAGTGCCAGCATAATTATAATCCAATGAAAATAAAAAACTCTCAACTAACAAAGGAACTTTCATATCATCTTTTATCACATTTAAATACAAATTATAAAAAAGACGCCGCCCATTATTAATTGATTTCTCATTTATAGTATCACTAAATTTATATGATTTAACAGACTGTTGCGCATATAATAATGCATTATCGCTATCAAAATTATTTTTCTGCAATCCAATAGCATATTCTTCAAAATATTTATGCATAACATTACCTCTATTTATAGCATTCTGAGTAATTAAATTAAATTGTTCATCACCAACTTCATTTTTAAAATCTTTGTATTCATTTATAGTCTCATCTAATAAAATTTCTTTTAATATAGTAGTAACAGATTTTAAATTATATTTATTACCTAAATATTCAATCTCATATATACCATCATCATTTCTATATTTTTTTATATTATCAGCATAATATTTTGCTTTTGATAAAATATATTCTATTAACTCACTATTTGTCATCACAATCTTTATTTTTTGATATAAGATAATAATCAACAAGAAAATTTTTAACTTGATTCTTTATAGAATCATTATCATTAATATAATTAAAAATTTCATCAATAAATTTATCAGCATTATTATTAACAAAATCATCATCTAACATCTCAAAAAAGCCAGAATACGGTATATTAACACATAATTTAATATTAATATCTACATCAAGTTTTTTTGCATTTGATATCATTACTTTTATTAAATCATTACTATCATCAGCTTTATTTATATTAGTATGATTATCTTTATTAATAATATTATTAGATTTTATACTTGTAATATCACCAATAATATCATTATTATTTGATTTTATTACAACATCATTCTTTTTTAATTTATTAATATCATAATTTGTCATATCATACATGCCATTGACCTTAACCATTTTTAAATCATCCTCAGATGGATAATCTAACGGCTTCTTGATGATCATTTTATCATCGTTTAATATAAAATCGTCATATTTTGTTGTATTATCTTCCATAATATTAAATTTTTAAAATATCTAACGGATCATTAGAAAAATAACTAACTAATGGTATCATTTTTAATTTATTACTATTTATATATATAAATAATTCTGTAATATCTTTTATATCTTCAAATATATTCATATCTTTTAAATATTTACTCCACAAAAAAACATTTTCTTTATTTCTTATTTTTTTTATACTTTCTTTTTTGCCCGTAATATCATTGTCAAATAAATAATATATATTTGCTATATCAAATGGAATATTATTTGTAGCACCACTTAATGCTATTGCATTATTTAATAATAACGCATCAAATTCACCCTCAGTAGCTATAATATTTTTACTAATATCTATATTAAATAAATTAAATATCACAGATAAATTATTAACATAAATAAACTCATCAATATAATTATCATCTATTTTAATATTAAATAATTTATATAAATATTCTAAATTATATGTAATATACTTAGGTTTACTATTTAAATTACGAACTTTTATATTCATTATCATACCATCAAATAAATTAAATATAAATAATTGTTCTTTATATAAATTATATCCAAAATACTCATAATTATATTGTAATCTATCATTTAAATATTTTTTGCCACATATAGATTTACTATCATCAATTTCTAATAAATTAAATTTATTAAATATATCCTTTCTACTAAATCCATATTTTTTTATGATATCTTTATTATAAATATAATTAGCTATATTATTACTATGATTATTCAAACTTCTTAATGTATCTATGTGCACCTTTATATTTATATCCATATCTATATTAAAGTCTCTTAATAATTTATATAAAGATACATGCATACCACAATTATAACAATGAAAATAAAAACTATTTAAATATAAATTTCCTCTTTTCTTTACAGAACTAACTCTACTATCACCACAATAAGGACATGAAAAATTTATCCTATTGTCTCTAATATATATTTTACGCTTTTCATGATCACTATTAGAAAAAACATTATTAACAATAGACTGTAAAGAATTAGAAATAAAATCTAAATATTCATTTTCCATAAAAACATTTTTAATATATTACATATACAATTGACGCTCACACAGGGCAAGCCCTGTGGATTCTTGGGTAGTAGTCTCTATTGAGACTAAATTTACCAAGCTATCCCCGTACGTCCTACGGTTCTTTGCCTTTCATCCACGTGGCAAGCCATCGTGGTTTTCAGGCAAAGTCAGCATAACTAAAGTTCAAATTCTTTTAAACTCAATTTCCATTTTATACTAAAAAATAATTTATCTAATGTTGCAACACTCTCTTTTAAAAAATTTACATGATTAAATAATATATCTTTTAATCTAATATCATCAATCAAATCAGAATCAATAAATGTTTCCCTTTGTGATTTATCTAATCTTAAATCATAATCTTGCATATAATATATATACCTATCCTTCCTTTTTACCTTTAATAAAGTATCTATCTCTACAATATTAGCATTTATATTACTTATATACTCAATTAAAATCTGCCTCTCAGATAATAATAATACCATAACATCAGAACAATTAGATATATCTTTACTATCATTAATATATGAAATTATCTTTGAATTTATATCCTCACGGTCATTATCAAATTTATTTATAATATTATATATATTATTATCCATAATTAATTTTATTAAA
>CALMHN010000031.1 GCA_937863745.1 uncultured bacterium
AGTTTTTCTACTAACTCATTATTAATAAAATCTCTTGTATTATCAATAGTTTTTTCCAATCTATTAATATTTTCGGCAATATAATTTAGATACTCAATAATATTATCATCATTACTTGCCTTACTTGTGTTATAAGTTCTATTAAATTTGTTATTTATATTATTAATAGATTCTTGCAAATCACTTAATTTGCTAGTTAAATATTCTGAATATTTAACCATATCGTCATTTGTAACATAATCATTCATATTGTTATTATTATTTTTAAAAATATTTTCATTATATATATCAGACACATCAAAGATATTAATGCTTTCATCTATTATATTTAATTCACTATTAAGATTAGGCAAGTCAGGATATCTTATATAATCATTAATATCAAAATCTAGTGATTCATTGACTCGTTGTAATTCAGCATCATTGCCAAATCCACCATCAGCCACTAAATCATATGTGAATATGCGTTCTATCTTTACTTTTTTATTTTCTTGAACAGTACCTGCCGCTCTAGAAGATATAGATAAAGGAAATCCAGCATCTACTAATTTTCTTGCATTTATGCCATTTGGTATGGTATCTAATAATCTTATCCTACCTCGTATAGTATTAGTATTTTCATCATACCAAATTTTTTCAATAATATGGGATGCATTTTTTAATTTAGTATCAAAGACTTCTGGATGGTCTAATTCACCAACTAATTTATTACGAGATATCATTTCTTGTAAATATGGCAAATGTTTTAGATATTCTTCTTTTGTATATATTCTATTATTAGCATTTGTTTTATCTAACACAGCAAATATACCTGTCAATATATAATTATCCTTATCTACTACATCTAATTTATAATTAGATTTTTCTGTAATAAGAACTACTTTTTTTGAACTCATGTTTTTTATTTTTTTCTATATATATAAATTTTTTTATAAATGAATCATATTTAATCAAATAAAATATTTTCTGATATACCAAGACCCATTATCTTACCAAAATCATTTGTATTTGTAAATTCTATACTATCAATAACATAATTATATATGCCACCAGCAACAAATGACTTGCCTGGTAATTCAATATTATTACCATTTACCATTTTTATTATTACATCACCTTCAATATCATCTAATATATGCAATGCAATAATTTTAAAATAATAATTTTTATAAGATTTTTTATTTTCTAATATACAGAAAATATCATAAAAATAATTTAACATTTTTTATAATTTATTTTTAAAGAAATTCTTTATAAAATTGTAATATATCTTCTCTGCCAATTTAAATAACTTAGTTAATGCAGTATTATGTCCTAATACATTACATATATTCTCATCGATACTCATCAATTCATTTATAAATATTATTATACTTGATATATTAATTAATAAAAATGTATCTTTGATAATAAAATAATCAATACAATATAATAATAACATTATTATAAAATAATATCCTATTTTTATTAAACTATCAAAAAATCTATTTGACGATATCTTTTCATTACGTTTTTTTGCGGCAATTATGCCTGTTATTATATCAACAATGATAGCTGATAATATTATAATAAAATACCATTTAACATTAAAAAAAAATATATTTATTATCGTTAATGGTATTATAAGTATTGCATTAGTAGACGTTACATCTAATAACTTATTGTGCAATAAATCAACTTTTGTAATAAATGATGATATAAAATCAGAATTAAACATCATAATTTTTTATTTATTTTTTTT
>CALMHN010000032.1 GCA_937863745.1 uncultured bacterium
ATTTTTATTAATCATATTTCCAATAAAACTATTGTTTTTTTATCAATGAATTTAATTTTTTAAAATTAATATTATCAAAATTTAATTTATATCCACCTAACTTAAAAAAATGACGTATAGGATTACCATTTATATCTTTCTCAGGTATCACACCCTTATCTAATAATCGTTTAGTGCCTTCACATCCAATTAAATGTGAACATGCTAATATGCCACTTTCTGTTATTAATATGCCATCAACAATAGTACCACTATATTTATTAATATAATCTTTCATTATATCTTGATACATTTCTAATGATTTAATCATACATAAATGCTGTATTTCAGGATGATTTAAAAAAACACTTTTACTAATATCTCCATATCCTGTCTCCTTCCTTATGTTATGCCCTATTTGATACAACCCCCAATATTCTGAATTTAACCTATTTGCATTATGATTATATCTTGACTCTAAATATTGTATTTGCAACAAATAATTTTCCATAGTCATTGTGCTATCATCAGGATATGATAAAACAATATCATATTGAACATGATCATCAATATCATTTGTAATAAAATAAAAATTAAAAAATATAAATGATAATGATGCAAACAATAATAATACTAATAATATTATTAATAACTTTCTGATATAATAATTTTTGTTATAAAAAATATGCTTGCGTCGTGCTTTTCTATACTCTTTTCTTTTATTTTTATATTCTTTTTTAATATCAGAAAATATTAATTCAAAAAATATAATATCACCATTTATTTTATTCATTATAATATAATTTTCTAAATTTATATTCCCAAAAATTTAATAACTTATTAAATAAATTAATATCATTATTTATATTAAAATAATTATATATCAACACCCTTGCAGACTCAAATTGATCTTCAGTCACACAAGAATCAATAACTTTAATAATTTTTTCATAATCTTCTTCTTTATAACTTATCTGACATAAATATTTATAACTAATATTATTATCATCATTAACATTATAATGATTTTGCTTTACATCTGATTGTTTTAAAAAATTATTTATTAATTTAACATAAAAATTATTTTTGCTCATAACATTATTTAAAATTCTTTTGAAATTTTTGCATTGCTTTAATAAATTCATCTCCATATTTATCATATATTTCATAAAACTCCTTTCTAGAACATTCATTTAATTGACACCAATACATTATTACGTCATCATCAATATTTATTTTTTTCTTTTCTTCCTTTTCTGTTTTTACCGACTTTAATGTATTATATACCCAAGCAGGTGTGCGTTTATAAATTTTTGATAAAGAATTACACCAATAATCTAAAACTTCTGCAGTATTAATATTTTTTATATTAAATATATCTGCCTGAACTGGATATTGTATAGCAAAAAAACGCTGAAACATAAAAAAATATTTTGACTTCTCATAATCCTTCATAGATAAAAATGACTGAGGATTAACAAATAAATTATTAAATACTTTAAATAAATCTTTCATATTTTTTTATTATACAAATATACAAAAAAATTTGACATGGCAAAATTTATATTACTTATTACTGACTATTAATTATTTTCTGTATTTTAAATACACATGCTAATAAAGATATAATAGGATCTATTACTTGATATCGTTGTGATTGATAATTAGCAACTTCTATTATTATTTGTGGTATTTTATTAACCATATTTGGATAATTATCTTTAATATAATTAGGTAAATCTATACCTAATGAATATAAAACATCATCCACTTTATCAGCATATTGACTAACAATGACTTTATAATTCTCAATAGGATTAGTATTATTAAATATAAGTTCAAAAACATCAACAAAAGAATAATTTAATATCTTTATATCATCTATTGATATATTTTTTATTCCTTTATCATAAAATGTCTGAAGTTTACTAATCATAGAACGCATACTAGGAAAATTCTTTTTGACAAATTCAATAATAGCATCTTTTGTGATAACAATATTTAGTTCTTTACATATTTTAATTATATGACGTGCATATTTATTTAATAATTCATATTCTTCCTTTTTTGTAGCAGGTACAAAATTTATACACATAAACCTGTCTTGAATAGGATCGGGTATTTTATTAATATAATTACATGTACCAATAAATCTTATATTAGCATTTTCTGTAAATTTTTCTATTGTGCCCCTAAGGGCTTTATAAAATTGATCTGACGCACCATCCATCTCATCTAATATAACAACCTTCATATTAGTACTACTAGACACAATAGGCATTGACAAACAAAATTCTGATATTTTAGTCCTTATCACATCAACAGAAGACTCATCAGAAACATTAATATACAAATACGTAGTATCATTTGCTAATATTTTTGCCAATGATGTCTTGCCACATCCAGCAGGGCCTAAAAATATATAATTTTGCTTAATATCACCTCCAATAAATTCATTTCTTATCCTATCTAATAATACAATATCATCAAGTTTTTTAGGGCGATACTTTGCAGTAAATAAATAATTATTTAATGATTCATTACTCATAAAAATATATAAAATTTAAAAATTAATTATTTATCAAATTCTATTTTCTCTGTAACATCAGTATCTTTCTTAACAATATTATTTAAAAAATTATTAATTAATTCAACAACTTCTGCATAAGGATATTTAGCTAACGTGTTTAATATTAAGTTAGCATCATCTTCTTTTAGCTCATTTTTGCCTAATAAATTCATTATCATATATACTTCGGCAAATGGCTTTGTATTTAAAAAATTAACTAATGATTTTTTAAAATCATCATTGATTTGATATAAAACTTCGTTTTCCATATTATTATTTTTTGTTTGTTTTTTTATTACTAATTTTTTTCATTGATATAATAATAACATCATCACCTATTTCCACTTCTTCACCTATAAACCCGTTTCTTATTATACCACCTTCTATTTTACCATGAAATTCTTTGTCTTTTGATAAAGAATTAATATAACAATTTATACATTTATTATTATATTTAACAATACAATCTTCTACTTTTGAATTTTTTATAGTATTATTACTAATCAATTCACAATTTACTAAATGAGAATTTACAAAATCACATCCTATTAAATCAGAATCTTGTATTATAATATCACCACTACAATCATATAAAGTAACATTATTAATATATCCACTCTTAAATTCAGCATTCTTAATTTCTATTCTTGATATATCACTATTATAATTAATAGAACATTTTGTTAAATTATTATCAACTAATATATTTATTATTTTGTTTCTTAACATACTCCAATAAGTATTTATTATTTCTTTATTATCTAATAAATCTATAGTAAAATCAACATCGGGCAATAATTCATTAATTTTATTAACATTTTTATAAATATCTATAAATTTTTGATATTCTTTATAAATAGATTTTATTTTATCATAATCAGTATCATTTAACTTATTATTTTCTAATATAGAAAATGTATATAATATAAAATAATTTATATTATCAATAATATCTTTTTTCTTTTTTTCATAACCATTACCGCCCATATATCTAAATTCTATATATCCATCTTTTAGTTTTGAAAAATTAACACCATAATACTTGCTTTTAGGAACATCTATATATACTTCATTTATTGTAGCATCTGTTATGATATCATAATAATTTACACATAGCTTTTTTATTGATTTGGCAAATACAGAATTTCTACGTTTGGGGAATGCTTTATATACTTTATCCTCATCAAAATTCAAACAAAATTTTAATGTATTAAGTAACATAAAATCAATAGGTAATTTTATCATAGTTTCATCATAACTCATATTAACATGTATAGCACATCTATCATCTGTTATTGCATTTTCTGATAACCAATTTAGCACAAGACCTAATTTTTTGATAGCATCTTTATATGCCATCACTCCTGTTATAAGTTCATAACATTTATCACCGCCAGAATAATCTATTTCTAATTTCCATATATCATCAGTAACATCAAGACCCGTATGATATTTAAGTGCATATTTATTAACACCAGTAACTACTTCAGGTATTAATACACGCACACCACAATGTTCAGATAGTTTTCTTGCTATTTTTTTATAATCACTAGGAGATATAAATTCAAATTCAAATCCTAGTCTAGCTGCATTTAGCACATCGTTTTTTCCCATAAAATTAATTTTTAATTATATATCATTTTTATTAATTTGTGTTAATACTAAATTGTAATTTTTATTAACATACTGAATATTAACAATTAT
>CALMHN010000033.1 GCA_937863745.1 uncultured bacterium
CCGCCGCCACCGCCATAAAGACCAGCACCGCCGCCGCCTGACCAAGAAAGACCATTACCGCCTTTTCCGAAAGAACCAGCTGTTCCACCATCACTTGGAGAACCTCCAGCACTTTGAGAACCACCAGTAGGATTTATATAATATGTTTCTAAACTAGTTGCACTATTACCCAAATAACCTCCAGCATCTCCACCTCGAGAAGAATTATTATCACCAATAACACTTCCGCCTCCGCCGCCTGAAGCAATTATAACTTTAGCAAGTGAAAGTGAATATAAATAACCAGAATCATAAGCAATATGCGTAGCACCACCACCACCATATCCTGAATACGTTCCATTTGTGGCACCAGACCCTCCACCATTGAATCCTCCAGTTGTCGAAGTAGTACTACCACCAACTGTAACATATAAAGTTGCACCAACAGCTAACTTTGTAAGACCCATAGAATATGATCCATATCCACCAATATAAGTAGTATTTGTCGAACCACCTTGAGCACCCCAAGTTTCCAATTTATAAATACCATTACATGGAACATGAAAACTCAACGTATATCCACTATAATCATAATTAAATTGTTTTCCAACAGCATATGAACAACCATAAGCGCTATCATACAAATTATTTAAAGCAGTCCCAATATCATTAGTATTAGGCATCACTCCAGAATAATTTAATTGCTTAGCTTGCATTATAAAACTAGCAGACACTGTAACGATGGAAGCAAAAATTACACCTAATAAAATTATAAATACTATTTTTTTATTCATAAAGCCCTCCATTATCAAATATCTTTACCTAAATAAGTAATGCGTGCATATCCATCACCTGTTTTAGCATAATCAGCAGTAGCTGTTCCACTTACATTCGTAGTTGTATTAGTCATTATCGATTCATCAGTACTAGTTTGACAATTATAACATGTCATATGTTTAGTTATATTTGAAGAAGAAATAACTCCGCCAATATAACCAGAACCACCAGCTCCTGACCTATCACCACTTTCCTGAGGATTATTTGTAGAGAATCCACCATAATAACCTCCACCGCCACCGGCTTCATCCCAATTAGTAACAGAAATAACAGCATCTTCTCCTTTTCCTAAAGCATATCCAGATGTTTGACTTCCAGATACTGAATAGTTTGAATGACCACCTATGTAACCTCCACCATGTCCTGAAGCTGAATTCCAAGAGGCACCACCTCCGCCACCAGCAACTATAATTCTTGATAATAAAGATTGATCATTATTTAAACTAGCAACATCCAAAGATGTAGAATACCAAGATATTCCATCAACACCAGCCATCTTAGTTCTAATGTCACTTGCACCACCACCAGCTCCAGAAGATTCATCATCTGAATGGTCCCATGTGCCACTTCCACCGCCATTCCATCCACCGACAGCATCTCCATAAAGCATACCAGTCATACCCATATGACCAACATTTACATATAATAGTTGCTGATAACTCGCTTTATAAACACCAACAGAGTATCCACCATAAGCACCAGCAGTACCAGAAATCTTGTTTTTTAAACTAGCACCACCTTGAGCACCCCATACTTCAAGCTTATAATACCCAATACAATTAGCTTTAAATAAACTAGCACCATTATTAGAAAAATCAAATGATTGTCCAACTGTATACTCACATTTTTCTAAACTACCATATAATTCTTCTAAAGCACTACTAACATTATCAACGTTAGAATAATCATTATTATAACTAATATCCTTAGCCATTAAAATAGTTGAAGCATAAGTTCCTACTATTAAAGTAAAACCAAAACTAACAATAAAAATCAACAAATATTTAAACCTTTTCATAATATACTCTACCTTATACATTTATTATAACGAAAAAAAGATAATTATAAAAGAATAAATATTATAACTATCTTTTTAACCATTTTTCTAAATTATCTAAGCTTATTTCGTACCATAACTTATCAACATTTATCATACCTATATGACTAAAAACATTAATAGATTTACTATTCTTTGGATTAATCGTTCCACATACTTTCTCATATTTAGTCTTATTACTAACATCTATAACTTTACCTAACATTTTTTTAAGGGTATTATCAACACCTTGATATTCAGGAACTATTTGAACTTCAGACAAACATAATTTGTTGTTCATATATCTATAAGCAATAAAACCAACAATTTCATTATCAATACTATAAGTTAAAATATAATAATTTGGAGTTTCATCAATCATTTTATTCCGATTATTATAAGAATCAATTGAATCATATTTTTCTCTATTGTTTAGTTTATCAGGATAAGTTAAAAAGAAATTATTAACAATTATTTTATAAATACATTTTTAACTTCATCACTGATTTTATTTTCTTCATTATATAAATTAAACATAATTACCTCTTATTTTAGACTTGTACCTAAATAGGAAATCTTGGCATAACCATTGTCCGTATTTCCAATCATAGTTTCAGTACCATCATGACTTGGCATAGATGCATTTCCAGCAATCATATTAGTATTACTAAATACTAAACCTGAATAATGATATGAACATGTAATATCAGTTGTTCCGTTAACACATCCAGCCTTTGGATTATTACTAGTAGAAGAACTTACTGATACACATCCCTGATAACCAGAAATAAAGGATGAACCGCCACCTGCACCATTAACACATGTTGAACCGCCACCTGGATAATATCCATTACCACCAGCACATCCTCCATTAGCTATACCAAAAGACGATGCAGTATAGGATGATATCTGAGCTCCACCAAATGTTGTTTGTGTTCCACCAACAGTACCACCACCACTAAAACCAGTTAAAGCACCACCTGCTCCCAAATTAATATTATTATTACCTGATCCACTTCCTGAACCAGCCGCAACCATTATACGAGATCTTAATGAAGTTATTTCATTCCAAGAACCAGCAACCAACCTAAAGTCAGTTGCTCCTCCTCCAGGATATCCACCACAATTACCTGTACCTCCATTAAAAGAAGTAACATCATATGTATAGACATTACCTTGCCCAACATAAACATATATAGCTTGATCTTTATTTAAATATATTGATCCTGTAGTATATGCACCCCTAGATTGACTACCAGCACCTTGAGCACCCCAAGCTTCAAATTTGTAATAGCCACTTTTCTGAGTAGTAAAAGTTTGCACTGTACCAGTATAAGGAAATGTCTTATTATACAAAAAAGCAACGCACTTATTTTCCGTATCATAAAGTTCATTCAAAGCATCTTCTACATTAGTAACTTCTGAACTACTATTAGAATAACTTATATTTTTAGACAAAAAAGATACTGAAGCTGATACACTTATAAAACTAAATATCAATCCACTTAAAATAAAAATTATTATATCTCTTTTACTTATTCTCATACTTTTTTCTAACCTAAATATAATTATAACTAAAAAAAGATTGACTAGCAATCTTAATTTAAAGTCGTACCTAAATAAGTGATTTTTGCATAACCATTACCAGATTTAGCATAATCAGCAGTTGCGGTACTACTTACATTAGTAGTTGTATTAGTCATAGTGGAAACATCAGTACTAGTCTGACAATTATAACATGTCATATGTTTAGTAATCGTACTTGATGATACAAGTAATGAATTACCAATGTAACCAGAGCCTCCACCAGCAGAATAGCCAGCGCTACCACCACCATAGAAACCGCCTCCGCCGCCTATAGCTATACCGATACCACCTTGGCCAAATGATCCCGCTCCAGAATAACCAGAAATTATTACACCACTATAAGTTCCGCCTGTTGTTTGATCAGCACCATACCCATAATAATTAAACGAATTATAGTAAAAATTTCCACCATTGTTTCCCTTATAACCACCGCCGGATCCCCCGTTATTATATGAATTTTGCGAATTGCCACCTGCACCACCGCCACCACTAGATACAATTAAAACTGCATTAACACTTGATGACAATGAAGAAAGTTTTCCAGTTAAAACAGCAATATGAGTAGCACCGCCACCAGATGCCGGAGCTACTCCGCCATCATCCCCGTTATTATTATAGCCCTTAGAATTACCACCACCATTATATCCACCTGTTAATGCCTGACCTAATGCTCCACCTACACCAGCACCGCCAACATTTATATATAAGGTGTCACCACTTGATAAAGAAACTATACCAACTGAATAACCACCATAACCTCCGACAACACTAGATTTATAAGCACCACCCTGAGCTCCCCAAGTTTCCAATTTATAATAGCCATTTCTTGGAACATTATAAGTTACCTCAGAACCAGTATAATCATAATCTTTATTTAAAATACTAACGCACGTACTTTGTTCGTTATATAATTCATTCAAAGCATCTTCTACATTTGTTGCACTAGTATAAGAATTATTATAAGCAATATTTTTAGATAGAAAAGCAGCTCCAGCTGAGACACTTATAGTTGTTGCAATAATTAATCCAAATATAAAACAAGTTATTTCTTTCTTTGTAAACTTCATAATTATCTACCCTAAATAAATATTATCATAAATAATTAAACAAAAAAAGATATGCACAAATCATATCTCAATTTAAAGTCGTACCTAAATAAGCAATTTTTGCATAACCATTACCAGATTTAGCATAATCAGCAGTTGCGGTACTACTTA
>CALMHN010000034.1 GCA_937863745.1 uncultured bacterium
ACTTGGACAAGAAAATCTAGGAGTTAAGACAAGAATTACTGCTATGGTACCTCTTGAGAGAATGTTCGGTTATGCAACTGATTTAAGAAGTAATACACAAGGACGTGGAGTCTTCCAAATGTTCAAAGATCATTATGAAGAAGTTCCAAAGTCTATTGCTGAAGAAATAATTAAGAAAAATTCAGCAAATTAATAAAGTACTTGATTTTACATTAAGTATTAGATAAAATAATTATGTTAATAAATAAGAAAGAAATTTAGGAGGAATTTTATTATGACAAGAGAAAAATTTGATCGTAGTAAACCACATGTTAATATAGGTACAATTGGTCACGTTGACCATGGTAAAACTACTTTAACTGCTGCTATTTCTAAGGAATTCTCTAAGAATGTTATGGGTTATGCCGACATCGATGGAGCTCCAGAAGAACAAGCTCGTGGTATTACTATTAATACTGCTCATATTGAGTATGAAACTGAAAAGAGACATTATGCACACGTTGATTGCCCAGGCCATGCCGATTATGTAAAAAACATGATCACTGGTGCTGCTCAAATGGATGGTGCTATCCTTGTAGTATCTGCTGCTGATGGATGCATGCCTCAAACTAGAGAGCATATCTTACTTGCTCGTCAAGTAGGTGTTCCTAAAATCCTTGTTTACATGAACAAGATTGACCAAGTTGATGATCCTGAGATCCTTGACTTAGTTGAAGAAGAAATTCGTGATTTATTAGACGAATATGGTTTTGATAGAAATTGTCCTATCATCAGAGGTTCTGCACTTAAGGCTCTTGAAGGAGACGCTGATGCAGTTAAATCTATCCATGATTTAATGGCTGCTGTTGATGAATACATTGACACTCCAGTTAGAGATAATGAAAAACCATTCTTAATGTCTATTGAAGATGTATTCACTATATCTGGACGTGGAACAGTTGTAACTGGCCGTGTTGAACGTGGTGTATTACATTTAAATGATGATGTTGAAATCGTTGGATTAAGACCAACTCAAAAATCAGTTGTAACTGGTATTGAGATGTTCCGTAAGACTCTTGATTTCGCAGAAGCTGGAGATAACGCTGGTGTATTACTACGTGGTATTTCTAGAGACGATGTAGAGAGAGGACAAGTTTTAGTTAAACCTGGTTCTGTTACTCCACATAAGAAATTTAAGACATCTGTATATGTATTAAATAAAGAGGAAGGTGGACGTCATACTCCATTCTTCACAAACTATCGTCCACAATTCTATTTCAGAACTACTGATGTAACTGGTGTTATCGAGTTACCTCAAGGTGTTGAAATGGTTATGCCTGGTGATAATGTTGAATTTACAGTTGAATTAATTAACCCAGTTGCACTTGAAAATGGAACACGTTTCGCTATCCGTGAAGGTGGTAGAACTGTTGGTTCAGGTGTTGTTACTGAAATTCTTGACTAATAATAGTTAAATAGAACTCACTTTATGTGAGTTTTATTTTGACTTAATATATTAGGAATAGTACAATTAAACTAGGTGTACAAATGAATAAAATAGGTGAATTATTAATTGATAATATAACTAAGAGAAATCGTATAGCAAGAATCATCGTTCTTGCCTTTGGTTGTCTAATTGTTGCACTTATTTATAATGCTTTTATGGTACCTAATAAAGTAGTATATGGAGGACTAGGTGGACTTGCAATTGTTATAAATAACCTAACAGGTATAAATACAGTTTTTTTACTTAACATATTTATTATAATTTCAATTATTGTATCTTTATTTGTTTTAGGTAAAAAGAAAACTATTTATTCCTTAACAGGATATATATTATTTGCAATCATGGTAGATATTACTCAACCAATAGCAAATTCCTTAACATTCAATTTTAATAGCTATCTATTTTCCATCTCTCTTGCAGCTTTTTTAACTGGACTAGGTGGAGGAATAATATTAAGAACAGGTTTTAACACAGGGGGATCTGATATTTTCCTTGATATCATGCAAGATGTCTTTAAAATACCATTATCAAAAGCCTCAGCCATTTTTAATGGAGTAATAATTATTCTAGGAGCATTTTCATTTGGTATAATTAAAACTATCTATGCTATTATTTGTTTACTTATAATTAATTTTATAACCGATTATGTCTTATTAGGTTCATCAACTTCTAAAATGTGCTTTATAAATACACATTATCAAGATAAAATAGAAAAATTTTTGAAGAATGATTTAAATGTGGGTTATACTTTAATACAATCAACTAATGGAATAGGTTTTATGAAAAGAACTATTATAATGTGCATAATACCAACAAATCTTTTTTATGTATTAAAGAAAGAAATTCAAAGAATAGATTCACACGGAATATTATATTCTAACGATTGCTATACAGTTGAAGGTGGAAAAACAAATGACTTTATACCAGTTTGATATCGTAAAATAATAAATTATTAATGGATTTTAATATATTGGAATCATAAAGATGATATAATATAAGAAGGTGAAAAAGATGAATAATGAAAAAATTAAAAAAGTGATAGTTACTCAACCTAAAGTAGTCGTAGTTAAAAGTAACAATACTAATAATATAGAAGACATTGAAACTTTGGTAACAGAGAGTCAACCTCAGGAACAAAATATAGATACATTGCCATCTATGGAACCTGTAATTGAAGACAATGAGGTTTCTAATAAGAAAGAAAAAAAAGAAGAGTCAGTGGACAATTCGGATATAATTAAAATGTATGGTGAAGTATTAACTGATAAATCATTTGTTACTGATCCATCAATTGCCCGCGATCGTGAAATTAATCAAATGATTTTAGCTCTAATCACTCCAGATAAAAGTGCCCTTTTAGTTGGTAAACCTGGTATTGGTAAAACTGCCTTAGTTGAAGGGCTTGCATATCGCATTCATGAGAACAAAGTGCCAAATGCCTTATCTGGTTGGAAAATAATTAAAATTAATATCCCTGCTTTATTAGGAAAGACCGTTGTAAATGGTGTTGAAGTATCTAAATTGCAACTATTAATTCAACAACTAGATAATGTTGAGAAGACTATATTATTCATTGATGAGGTTCATCTTTTAGTAGCACATAACAATGGGAATGTTGATTTAGATTTTGCCAATATGTTAAAGCCTTATCTTGACCGTGGACGTATTTTAATGATTGGTGCTACAACCGAGCAAGAGTATCGACAATATGTTCTACGCGATAGAGCATTCGTAAGACGTTTTATTAAGATTGATATAGCTGAACTACAAGGACAAGATGTTGTTAAAGTATTATTAGGAACATATCCAAAGTTTGAACGTGAATTAGGAGTAAAAGTAAATTATACTTCATTCCAATTAGAAAAAATATTTACATGGATAGTAGATAACACTACAGAATATCTTCGTATATATGAAGTACAAAATAGATACCCAGATATATGTCTTACAATAATATCCAGCGCATTTTCCTATGCTGTATTTGAAAATTCACCAATAGTTACGCTAAAACATTTTTATTTGGCAATGAAAAATACCAGTGTAATATATGATGATGCCAAAACAAAAGCTATAAATGATTTTAAAGTAAGATTTAAAGATCAATTAATAAAAGAAGGAATTAATCCAGATTTAATCTAGGTTTCTTCCTTCTTTTTTGCATATTTTCCTTGATAGGTATCTCTTTTAACCATTTCTTTATCAATATTGTTCAAAACGATGAACTTTTTAACCAACCATTTGGGTTCAACAATATCTTCTTTTACAGGATCTCCTGTAATTCGACAAATAATAACATCTTCATCTAATAATTCCAATTGCTTAATTACTGTATCAATATATTCCTCTTCTGTTAATACATGAAAGGGCTTCTCCTTATATATAGAATATAATTTAGTATTTTTAATAATATGAAGCATATGTATCTTTATGCCATATATGTGTAGACTATTTAAATACTTAACCGTATTAAGCATGTCTTCCTGAGTTTCATTAGGTAAACCATTAATGATATGAACTATAACCTTGATATTCCTTTTTTGTAATTCTTTAAAACAATTATCAAAACATTTTAAATCATGACCTCTATTTATATATTATAAAGTTTCATCATTACTTGACTGAAGACCAAGCTCGATAGTTAAAAAAGTTTTCTTATTTAAATCTTCTAAATAATCATATAATTCATTAGTAAAACAATCAGGCCTTGTAGCAATTGAAATACCAATAACACCGGGTACATTTAAAAATTGTTCATAAGTTGACTTTAATTTATCTAAATCACCATAGGTATTTGAATTGGCCTGAAAATAAGCAATGTATTTTCCATTTGGCCACTTATGAAGCATTACTTCCTTAACTTTATTAAATTGAGTCATTAAGTCATCGTTTGTATTACCAGCAAAATCACCTGAACCTGATGGGGAACAATAAATGCAGCCACCTGTGCCAACTTTCCCATCTTTATTAGGACAAGTAAATCCAGGATTCAAACTAACCTTAAATACTTTACAACCAAATACTCTTTTGTAATAGCAATTTAAAGTGTAATATCTTTTATTATCTAAAGAATTCTTAAACATTTAATATCTCCATCTAACTTTATTCATCTTCAACTTGATTAATAAAACAAATTTCTTGTATAATTAATGTTGCAGATAGGATGGATAAAGTGAACAACAATATTATTATACAAGAATTAAAAGAAGAATTGAATATAAATGAAAATAGAATTAAAGCCGTTTTAGACTTATTATCCAATGGAGCTACAATTCCTTTTATTGCTAGATATCGTAAGGAAGCAACAGGTGCTCTTGATGAGAACCAAATAAAAGCTATAAATGATAAATATACTTATTACGAAAATCTTTTGAATAGAAAAGAAGAAGTAATTAGATTAATAAATGAGAAAGGTTTACTAACAAAAGAATTAGAAGATAACATTATGAACTGTAATAAATTATCTGAAGTAGAAGACCTTTATCGACCATATAAAGAGCATAAGAAGACAAAAGCTACAGAAGCTATTAAAATGGGATTAGAGCCTTTAGCTAAACAAATCATGGCTTTTCCAACAACTGGTTCCTTAGAACAAATGGCATCACATTTTAACATGGAAAGTGGCCCAGCTCTTGAAGGAGCATCTTTTATCATAGCTGAATGGTTTTCGGATAATGCTTTCTTTCGTAAAGGAATTAAAAATATTTTAATTAATCGTGCTTCTATTTGTAGTACAAAAAAGAAAAAAAGCGAAGATCCAAATGGTACTTATGAAATCTATTATGATTTCAAAGAAAGTATTAAATATGCAAAGAGTTTTCATGTCTTAGCAATTAATCGTGGAGAAAACGAAAATATTTTAAGCGTATCACTTGACTATGATAAAGATGAAATACTTAATTACATGAAACAACATATTATAAAAAATAACAGTTCTTTTGTTGTTCCCTTTGTAATAGATGCTATTAATGATTCCTTAAAGAGATTAATCATGCCATCAATTGAACGTGAAATAAGAAGAGATTTAACTGATATAGCAGATGAAAAAGCCATTGATATTTTTAAAGTAAATCTTGAGCACTTATTAATGCAAAGACCTTTAAAAGGTTATCGAGTACTTGGCTATGATCCAGCATTTAGAACAGGATGTAAATTAGCCTGTTTAGATGAGCAAGGAAATGTCTTACATATAGATGTAATATATCCAACAGCTCCTCATTTAGACATTGAAAATTCTAAAAAGAAAGTATTAGATTTAATAAACAAATATCATTTAAATTTAATAGCTATAGGAAATGGAACAGCATCACGTGAGTCAGAAGAGTTTATAGTCAATGTACTAAAAGAAACGACAGGTGTATTTTATACAATCGTATCTGAAGCTGGAGCCTCGGTTTATTCAGCATCTAAAGAAGCTCAAAGAGAGTTTCCTGATCTAGAAGTACAAGAAAGAAGTGCTATTTCCATTGGTAGAAGAGTTCAAGACCCAATGTCTGAATTAGTAAAAATAGACCCTAAATCAATTGGTATAGGTGAATATCAACATGATGTTAATCAAAAATTATTAAGCGATAATCTTGATTTCACTGTAAGTAAAGTTGTTAATGAAGTCGGAGTAAATATTAATACTTCATCTCAATTCGTCTTAAATTATGTTTCAGGTTTAACTAAAAGTATTATTGAAAAAATAATAGTCTATAAACATGACCATGTAATTAAATCACGTGATGAAATCAAGAAAATAATGCATAGTCCTAAAGCCTATGAACAATCAATTGGCTTCTTAAGAGTTATTGATGGCTCAAACATCTTAGATAAAACAGGAATCCACCCTGAAAGTTATGATATTGCAAACAATCTATTAGACTATTTAAAACTAAATATAGATAATATAAATGAAGAAAATTTCAAAAATTTACTTAAGTCAATTAATACTATGGAATTAGCAGATAAACTTAAAACCGATGAATATACCATCAAAGATATAGTAAGCGAACTATTGAATCCTGGTTTAGATCCACGTGATACAATTGATCCACCTATTTTAAGAAGTGATATTTTAAAGATTACTGACTTAAAAAAGGGTATGAAACTTAAAGGAACGGTTCGTAATGTAGCATCATTTGGAGCCTTCATTGATATTGGTCTACACGACGATGGTCTATTACATATTTCAAAAATGTCTAAAACATTTGTTAAAGATCCAACAGAAGTAGTAAGAGTTGGTGAAATACTAGATGTATATATAGATGATATTGATTTAAAAAAGAATCGTGTAAGCTTAAGTTTATTAGAAATTAACTAACATTTTTTTAAAAAAAGGTTGCAATTAAGGTATAATGTGGTATACTTTTAATTGTTCAACTTGATGCGGGTGTAGTTCAATGGTAGAATTCCAGCCTTCCAAGCTGACTACGTGAGTTCGATTCTCATCACCCGCTCCAAATAATGCCCAATTAGCTCAGCTGGTAGAGCGCGCGGCTGTTAACCGCTAGGTCGTAGGTTCGAGTCCTACATTGGGCGCCATTTGTAAATTAACTAACGAGTAATCGTTAGTTTTTTTGTATTTACACAAAAACTTAGCAATGTTATAATTCTCTATAGAATAGGTGGTGTATATATGTTTTATGGTTTCGATGTAAAAAAAGCAAAACAAGAAAAGGTCAACTTTGAAGAAGAAGCTAATAAAATAATTACCACTACTAAAGACATGGTGCGCGATTACAATGACCGTTATAATGAAAGAAATAAAATAAGAAAAGATATAAACAATCTTTTAGCAGAAATAAGCTTAGTATTAAGAAGATCTAATATAAAGATTAGTAAAAGCATTTATGAAATAAGTTTTAATGAACTAAGTAAAATAATAAATAATAATATATCATCTATTAATCATAAAGATTTGGAATACATCAAACAAAAACTTGATGCTATTAAGTCTAATGCAAAACAGATAACTTCTATTACTGATGAATTGGATAATTTTAAAATATCAGGAAATAATATGGAATCAGACTATGACGATGAATTAACTATTGATTTAAATGATTATCGTCTATCGGAAAAGAATGATTATTTTACTTTATCTCCAAATGGAGAATATTTTAATTTTGTGGTTAATAAAATATCCTTAAAAGAAGCTGTAAGACAAATATATGGTGATGTTAGTTATTTGGGAACAATTTATAAATATTCTTCCAATAAAGATATAATTGATAATAAGGCTTATGAATTTGATACTGATGCAGATGATGTAATGTCAAATGTTAAATATTTACAGGGAACATCCCTTAGATTACCGGTCCAAATTGAGATATATGAAGACACAAAACAATTAACTTAGAGCCATCTAAGTTTTTTTGACTTTCGATATAATTTGATTTTTATATGCATAAATGTTATTATATTGTCGTTCGACCTGATTGAGGAGGACCAGAAATGGAAACAAAAAAGACGTCAAGAATATCTTGGTGTCATGTCATCTGTTGCATCATAATATTAATAATATTTGTTGTAACAATTGGTATTCATATCAATGCTGCAGAAAGTAATAATGGTATTATAGCTTCTAGCAATAGTGCTAATGAGGCGATACCCCTGACAAATAATTATCAAGAATTATTAGTCAATAATACAAACTCTACAGAGGAAGACGATGAATCGCAAAATGAGGTTGAGTTAGCTGGACCTAAAGAGGAAGTAACTGTTATAAGAACGGATATTGACAGTTACATTACTACATATAACGAAGATATTAAATTACTAGCTACTGCTTTTAGTGTTAATTATGAAGATGTTGTTAAAGACCTTTATAGTAGATATGAGAGTAATAATAGTATAGGATTTGAGAAAACGAATGTTGGCTACTTATTAAATCAGTCTGGTAGTATAAAAAAATACAATACGGTGGAATATGGCTTGGTCGAATATTTCTATGATTATATAGAAAAGAACCCTAAAAAAGTAAATAACAAGTGGGTGCCATATACAGGAAAAAGTGACTATGTTGAAAAACTAATCATTTATTTTTCCACTAGAGTTTATACTAACGTTGATACAGCCCTTGCATTAAGCATTGGCGCTGCCGAATCAGGCTATTATACTTCTACATATATGTTGGCGCAAAACAATATATATGGTGGAATGTCATCATCAGGATTAATTCGTTATCGTAATATCGAATTTGGGGTGTTATCTTACGTTAAATATTTATCAAATAATTATTTTGGTAAAGGATTAAATACTATATCTGAAATAGGATATGTATATTGTCCAACAATAGATAGCAATGGTTATAAGGTTGCAAGTCCACATTGGGAGAAGTTAGTTTCTACAGCTATGAACAAATATGAGAAATATAACTTTAACGTAACGATGTCAGACTTAATATAATAGAGATACATAGGTTGTATTTCTATTTTTTTTTGCTATAATTTTTATAGGATGATGATATATGAAATTTATAGAAGATATTAATATAGATAATAAGAAAGTAATATTAAGACTAGATTTAAATGTAACTATTAATGATAATAAAATAGAAGATGATACAAAGATTAAAGAATCTCTTAAGACCATTAACTATATATTGGATCATAAATGTCATGTTCTAATCATGTCTCATTTAGGTAAGATTAAGACTAAAGAAGATGAAGAGAAGAATTCTTTAAGAATTGTTGGTGACTCATTAAGTGATTTATTAAATAAAAAAGTAAACTTTATTCCTTTTACTAGAGGTAAAGAATTAGAAGAATCTTTTATTAACAATGAAATAACCTTAATGGAAAATACCAGATTTGAAGACCTAGATTCCAAAAAAGAAAGTTCATGTGATGAAGAACTTGCAGCCTATTGGGCATCTTTAGGAGATATATTTGTAAATGATGCCTTTGGTACAACACATCGTCGTCATGCCTCTAACTATGGCATTGCTAAACACTTAGAAAGTGCCTATGGTTATTTAATTCAAAAAGAGATAATAGGACTTAATCCTATAATAAATGAAATTAATAGACCATTAACTATTATCATGGGTGGAGCTAAAGTAGACGACAAGATAGCCTTAATTAAGAAAATAATTGTTAAAACTGATTATTTGATAGTAGGTGGAGGAATTGCCAATACCTTCCTATGTGCTCAAGGTTATAATGTTGGCAAGTCTTTATACTCTAAAGAATATGTTGATGAAATCAAAGAAATTATAAAACAATATAAAGATAAGATAATTATTCCAATTGATGTCGTAGTTAATCCTGATAATACAACTATTAAAAATATAACTGATGTTAATGATAATGATAATATTTGTGATGTAGGGCCTAAAACAATTAATTTATATAACCAAGTACTATCTAAGAGTCATACTATGTTTTTAAATGGTGCTGTTGGTATATATGAAAAAGATGATTGCTCAACCGGAACAAAAGCTTTACTAGAAGTAATATCTAATAAAGATATAGTTAAAATAGCTGGAGGCGGGGATGCTTTAGCATCAATAAACAAATTCCAATATGAAAATAGATTTAATTATTTATCAACAGGTGGTGGAGCAACATTATCTTACATTGCCAATGGTTATCTAGAATGTTTTGAGGATAAGTTATGATTCTTGTATTGAATCTTAAAATGAATTTATCCAAAAATAATATAATTGAATATGAGAATATAATACATGATAAAAATGTTATAGTATTGCCTCAATATCCATACTTATTATTTTTCAGCCGAGGATCATATTCACTTGGAAGTCAAAATGTATCTAAATTTGCTAAAGGAAGTTATACAGGTGAGGTTTGTGCTAAAGGATTAAAATCCCTAGGTGTCAAATATGTTTTAGTAGGACATTCAGAAAGAAAAAAGTATTTTGGAGAAACATCAAGTGATTTTCGTATGAAGATTCAAAATGTCATTGATAATGATATGATACCTATCTATTGTATTAATGAAACTCTTGAAGAAATGAATGACGATAAGGAATTAAAGAATATTGAAAATCAATTAGAGGCTATACCAAATTATGTAAAATATATTATTGTGGCTTTTGAACCAATATGGCTTATAAATAATCCTCAAGAACAAATAGATATAGAACATTTAAATAAAGTATTTGAAAAGATTAAAACCTGGTTAATGGAAAGAAATATTAATCATGCTATTATCTATGGTGGCGGAATAAACAAAGAAAATTTAAATGAACTAAAGAATATTAACTGTATAGATGGATTTATTATGTCCACAAGTGCATTAGATGGAAATTCTTTGGAATATATTTATAATAATATTAATTAATTTGTTAATTTAAACTAAATTGATATATAATAGGCATGTTGGTGAGAAAATGAAAGAATTAAAAGTAGGAGATACATTAGAATTACATTGTTATAAACACGATGGACATATAAATACTGTATCAGAAAAAATAACAGTCCTAGATGTCTTGGATGACATGCTAGTATGTGGCGATAATAGAACCATGATAACCGAAAATGATGGAACTAAACATAAAACAAAAGAACCAGCCATTATTTTCTTTTATAAACATAAGTGGTTTAATATCTTAGCTCAATTAAAAAAACAAGGTTTATTTTATTATTGTAATATTGCTTCTCCATATTTAATAGATGATAATACTTTAAAATATATTGATTATGACTTGGATTTGAGAGTATATCCTGACTCAGGATTTAAAATATTAGATCGTAATGAATATAATTATCATAAGAAGATTATGAAATATTCAGATGAAATAGATAAAATTGTTAATGATTCACTTCAAGAATTGATTGAAATGAAGAAAAATAATGAAGGACCATTTGATAAAGAAGTAATAGAAAAATACAAAGAAATCTATTTAAACATTGAAAACATATCCTAAAACAGGCCAAATAAGCCTGTTTTTCTTATAAATAAATAAAAAAACAAATAAAATGAAACTTTTAGTTGACAAGATCAAGAATACCATTATATAATCGTAATTGTGTTTGAAAGAAGGAAGTTAATAAATCAGATATTTGCTGAATTTACAGTAAATAAACAAATTTCAAAAAAGTGTTAAAAAAAGTTGACACAAACGAAATTAACTGATATATTATTATTTGTGTTCACGAAAAACACCTTGTAATGTAAACCAAAATAAAGCATTTCAAAAAGTTAAAAAAACTTGTTGACAAGGCTCTGTTAAAATGGTATATTACTAGTGCGTTACCGAGAAATCGGCAAGGCAAAAAATGATCTTTGAAAACTAAGTAAAATGATTAAATGTCAATTAAAATTTGAGTAGCTTAGATTAAACTTAATATAATTTTTTATTGAGAGTTTGATCCTGGCTCAGGATGAACGCTGGCGGCATGCCTAAGACATGCAAGTCGTACGAGTTGGCCCACAGATTAACATTGAAGCATGAAGAGCTTGCTCTGATTGTGGATTTGTTATGACGTGGATTTTCCAACTAGTGGCAAACGGGTGAGTAACACGTGGGTTACCTGCCTCATAGATCGGGATACCAATTGGAAACGATTGTTAATACCGAATGTTATCTACGGATTAAAGGAAGCTTTTAAAGCTTCGCTATGAGATGGGCCTGCGGTGCATTAGATAGTTGGTGGGGTAATGGCCTACCAAGTCGACGATGCATAGCTGAACTGAGAGGTTGATCGGCCACATTGGGACTGATACACGGCCCAAACTCCTACGGGAGACAGCAGTTAGGAATATTCGTCAATGGGGGAAACCCTGAACGAGCAATGCCGCGTGAACGATGACGGTCCTCTGGATTGTAAAGTTCTGTTGTTTGGAAAAAATGACTATTTTAGGAAATGATAATAGTTTGATGGTACCATTCAAGAAAGCCACGACTAACTACGTGCCAGCAGTCGCGGTAATACGTAGGTGGCAAGCGTTATCCGGATTTATTGGGCGTAAAGCGTCCGCAGCCGGTTTATTAAGTGTAGAATTAAAGCCCGAGGCTCAACCTCGGATCGTTCTACAAACTGATAGGCTAGAGTGTGGTAGAGGCAAGTGGAATTTCTAGTGTAGCGGTAGAATGCGTAGATATTAGAAGGAACACCGGTGGCGAAGGCGACTTGCTAGGCCACCACTGACGGTCAGGGACGAAAGCGTGGGGAGCAAATAGGATTAGATACCCTAGTAGTCCACGCTGTAAACGATGAGTACTAAGTGTCGGGTAACCGGTGCTGAAGTTAACACATTAAGTACTCCGCCTGAGTAGTACGTTCGCAAGAATGAAACTCAAAGGAATTGACGGGGACCCGCACAAGCGG
>CALMHN010000035.1 GCA_937863745.1 uncultured bacterium
ACCTTACAATGTTGTGTTATTTAACATACGTATTAATCTGTCTCTATAACTTACAGGTTGCTATGTATAATACTATGGGTTTCTATACTCTAAATTGTTAACTAGTCTAGGTTGAGAAACATATCTTGCACCCTTTACAGCAACATACGGTCCACCTATAATACCGCCAGTTACCAATATTCTTCCCTATATACGTCCTGACTACTGTTTAAGTCTTTGTCCTTTAACCTAATCCTAAGCAGTTAGATATTTAAACCCTTCGCTTATAGTCTATACATTGTTAGCCTATAATCCTACACGTTCCTATCCAGCTTGCCCTGTCATATACCGTAAAAACTTTTTTGGCATACTATACCGTCTTGTATCAATACCCTATACAACATCATTAATAGATTTAGATATAGTACTAGCATTAATATTCATGTTTTTAGTCAACGGTGTACTTTTAAAGAAATCATCTGCACTAGAACCTAACAAATCGGTAATCTACTATCCGATAACCTAATCCTAAGCAGTTAGATATTTAAACCCTTCGCTTATAGTCTATACATTGTTAGCCTATAATCCTACACGTTCCTATCCAGCTTGCCCTGTCATATACCGTAAAAACTTTTTTGGCATACTATACCGTCTTGTATCAATACCCTATACAACATCATTAATAGATTTAGATATAGTACTAGCATTAATATTCATGTTTTTAGTCAACGGTGTACTTTTAAAGAAATCATCTGCACTAGAACCTAACAAATCGGTAATCTACTATCCGACATTCTTAAAAAAAGGTTTTAACATTAGTCTACCTCCTATTTATTAATTTGACGTAGTTTTTCTTTTAACTAATCCATATTATCATTATCATCGCTATTAATACGTGTACCTCTAAAATTCTTTATAATCTTTTCTTTTCTATTATACAATCGATCAAGTACAAGTAGTAACGGGTTCTCAACCTTATTAACAACAGTCTTATCACCATCTTTCTTAAACTGTTTAATTACCATACCTTCATTACTTAATTCTGCGTGCTATCTATTAATTAACAACTCTATTACAACTAAATCTATTATCTGTAACACTTCATGATGTTTAAAACTCTGTACATCAAAACTATTAAGATACTAATTATTATACTTATTAACTAACCATAACTCATATGGACATTTATCTCCACATGGCTACTGTTTATCTGTATCCTAAAACGGACATTGATTACCATATACACATCTATCTATACCTTTACATACAAGGACATGTGTATACATACTACCTAACTATAAATATTCAGTTTTCTTCTTTAAATTCACATCATCTATATCTAACTTATTATCCTAACTAATATACTTGTTAATAGCTTCTATATTATTATTAAACAATTCTAAATTCATGTTAGTAATACACAACCGTGTATTGTTACCTCCTTTATACAATATGTTCAATATACTTACTTATAACATCTTTCCCTTTAAAAAATACATCTTCGTCTGTGTATATATTATTT
>CALMHN010000036.1 GCA_937863745.1 uncultured bacterium
TCATATCTAATAAGTTTATGCCCCAATAACACTAAATTGGAACTGTTTAATGAAAGTGTTAGATCAGAATTCATTTCATTTAAGGAGAAACTCATGAATTCATTAAATAAAAAGTTTATGAACACATGGCAATTAATAGATTTTGATGTTAACTTTGATAAAACTTGTTTAACAATAGTAAACAATGCACTAAATACTTTACAATTTAATATTGCAATTGACACAATATTTTCAATTAAAGATGTTCAGAATATGCTTAATAGATATAATAATCAAGAAAATGTTGTTAATATTATGAAATCTTGGATAAAATTAAAAGCAACTAGTGAACAACCTTATTTATTTAGTGGAGAATTAAATAAGTGTGATAGATTGGCAGATAAATTCTTCTTATTAGCAGAAAGTATGGAGTATATTTATTCAGATTATGATCTTTGGTATCCTATATGTAAAAAGATGATAGATATTATGATGACATATTATGAAAAACACAAATGGTTCTTAGATATAGTTGCGTGGCTTAAAGAAGATTCTAATGCCACATTTAATGATTTTATGGTTAAATTCAGATACTATGATAACACACAAGAGGAACTGCAATATTATGATATATACAATAGATAAAAGAGGAGATGATTATCATGAATAATACAACAATTGATAAATTCATTAAACATATGGCAAATGAAATTAAGAAAGCTTTTAAGACTAAAATAAGAGATGTATATCCAAATATTAATTATGAAAGAGATGCAAGAAAGCTGATTATGGATTGGTATGTAAATGAATTGGCATTAATATGTGAACAAGCTATTAAAAAATATCCTTTAAAACATTTATCCATGGGATGGTTTTATTATAAACATGGATTAGCATTATATTACTCAAGTCTTTCATCTAAAAATAAAACATTTGGGCAAACTATACAAGATCAAGATAATAGGAAAATGTTATTAATTAAAATTACTGATAATGATGATAACATATATCTGTATTACACTTCTCCAAAATTATCAAGATATGAAAGAGTTGATATAAGAACGAAGATGGGTAACAAGTTTTATAATATTTCTCATGTCTCTCTTTTACATAATAAATCATTATTTGATATTTTATTCCCCCTTATAACTGCATTATCGAAAGATCTTTCTGATAAGTTTCATATGCAATGGGCTTATAGTGTATTAAATGAATCACTGGATGATGTTAAGATAACTTTTGACAACACTGATATGGAAAGCCCATGTGTAATAGAACTTATGATTAAATCCAATTTCTCTATATATGAGATAGCTCAAATGATAAATAATCCTAATACAGTATCTGAAGTCATGAAGGAACATATAAATATATTTGTCAGAAATGCAAATCATCCCATGCAATTTAATCAAGCAATACCAGATGATGACCTTCCAATGTTTTCTAATACACCTTTAAGAACTTGCTCTGTTATAATAAATTACATTTTGTCTGCAACACACTTATTACATCCATTATATAGCTCTTTAGTATCACTATTGGCAGATGAATATAAAGAAAGAGAATGGTTTTTAAAAGCAGTTGAGAAATTAGAAAGCGATCCAGAGTTTTCATTAGAGAACTTCTTTACTACAGTTAAATACAATGCTGATGAAGATGTTCTAGAACTAAAATACAAAAATATATTTAATTTATAGACCATTATTAAGGAGAAGTGAAATATAATGAGAAATATCATACCCATTATAAATGAAGTAAGAGACAATGTGGTGTCAGTTATAGAATGTGCACAAGAAGATATTTTTAAACACAATAGTGTACTCAAGAACATCATTATATCTGATAAAGAAACATATAAAATAAAAACAAATTTCATTTATGAATTATATAAAGAGTATTTAATAGATGCTATTAAATCAATTGTTATAACTAAATACTCTTTTAAGAAAGTACAGATTGCTTTGTTATATAAATATGACTATGCTTATATTTTTCAGTCATGTCTTTCATTAAAAGAATTATTGACATCAACAACACCCAAAACAGCTTTAATAATTAAATGTATTGATAAATCAGATAATGTGCACACTGGAGTCACAGATATACTCTTGAGTAAGTTTACCAAATTTGGAAAAAGAAAGACCATAATCAAAGTATTAAAAGATATCATATATCCAGATAACTTTCTACAAATAAAGATACCAAAAACTTATATTGAGAACATTAGATCTATATATACTCCAAAGATAAGCCAGTATTTGAAAACAAATTATAATATAGAAACTGTTGAAGATATACCATATTGTAGTTTGGATTTGTTTACAGTATGCATTAAGCCATTAGATGAAATTAGTAAAAGCATCTCCAGTTATGGTATAGGTATGGAAAGTTTTTCAATAGACATAAATGATGCTATATCAATCTATAATGCTTTTAAAGCTAATAATATGGAGTATTTAATTAAGAGGCTTAAAGTTAGATTCAATGATATCAGGCAAAAACATATAAAGAAATCCAAATATTCACCCAACAAGATTGCAGATGGGTTTGAACAGCTATCTAAATTGTTTCGATTTTTAGAAGATAGACCACCTATATTGTATGATCTTGTTAAAGATGCATTTAAGTATGTTTTTGATGAAGTTAGTAAGATAGAATGGCTGTTTGATAGTATTAATCAATATGAACATAATAAAGACTTTTTCTTTGATGATTTATACACAAGAATTAGATATTACACTAATTTGGAGTTGTTTCTAACTGTTATTGATATTTAGTGAGAAAAATATAATAATTGGAGGAATATCATAATGATGATTATTCAAAGCAATATGAAACAAGATATCAATCATATGTTTCAGTCCATAAGCAGGATATACGTGATGAGTTCAGTGATGAAAAGATTTATTCCTATATTGAACGATTTAGTACTTCTAAAGAAAAAGACTTGTTCGTTAGAAAATGGTACATTGATAAAGTATCAGAAATATGTCAAAGGCATATAAACAACTCTCCTTTTAAGCATGCTTCAATTGCTTATTTTTATTTACATGATTCTGTTTTTCATCCATTTAATATATTAAATTTCGAAAAATATGCATCTGATAATTTATTAGAAAAAACATTCTGGGATATAATTGTCGAAAGATATCATGAATATGATAATTTAATAGTTAAATTAATAGATGAAGATAATGATATGTATTTTTATCAATGTACTGTTAAATTCTCCCATTTTAGACAATTAGATAATATAGAAGCATTCTTTTATGAGACATTCAATCAATTATATGGAGTAGATATTGAGGATAGCATTGAAGATGAGCTTACAGATTTTACTAATTCTTTAATATACAACTTAAATACTATGTTTAATAAGAACTATAACATTAAAATTGAACGTACTAAACCATATATTGTTTTGCATCTGTTTAATAATAAGTCACGAGTACTTGAGATTATGATTCAAAAGATATTCTTGTTCAAAGAATGTTCAAAAATCATGGATAAGTATAATAAAAGCAAAGATGTTATATATGCTTTTGCTCCATACTTTGTAATATTATTCTTTCATGAGTATACAACTATGTTTGGTACAGCATCTGCTGCTCAAGCATGCATAGATCGTCAGGCTACATCAATCAGTACAATTAATGAAATTAGATACTTACAAACAAATGTTGATTTGTGGATGCCATTATTAAATAAAGCAATGGATGCTTTTACACTTAAATATAATAAGTACAATGTATTAACTCATGCTATACATGAAATAGCTATTAATCCAGAGATGTCATTTGAGAATCTTTATACTGTAATGAAATATAGTAGTAATAATTTAAGTGTAGACTATTATAACATTCTATGAAGATACTTTAATTTGTTTTTACTGGGGGGATATAATCATGGATTATTATGTAGATGATATCTTTAGCAGTATATCAAAAGATTTAAAAAAAGCAATGAAACAAAAAATAAAAGATATATATCCTGATATGGAAGAATTGCGTAGAACATTTAACAATGAAAAGCTTTACAATATAATTTCAAAATGGTATTTAGATACAATTAATGCTATTTGTGAAAAACATATAAAAAGATATCCATTAAAACATTTTGCAATTGGGTATTTCCATTGGACTTCTTCATATTCACTTCCAATGTACATTTATATTCGTTATCCTTTACCTTTATATGAAAGTTTTTTTACAGCATCCAAACATACACTTGATTACCTAATTAGAGGTATACAAAATGATGGGTTGTTGATAAAAATAGTGGATAATGATAATAATATCTATTTTTATCGAAGTTCAATTAAGTTTACTACTTATAAATCATTGGATATAATGTCTTATTTTGAATTT
This sequence comes from uncultured bacterium, assembly GCA_937863745.1. Taxonomy (GTDB): domain Bacteria; phylum Bacillota_I; class Bacilli_A; order RF39; family UBA660; genus UBA6985. The sequence continues at coordinate 4,347 of CALMHN010000036.1, forward strand.
GAGCACTTACATTGTAATTGGGTCTTTATATATGATGATAATATACATAAAAGACAATTTGGAAAAAATATGCTTGCAGAGATACAGCATAGATTTAACTTAGATGATTGTTGTATTGATTACAAGTATGATACAGAGGTTAATAATATTGTTATTATTATAACTAATAGTCTATATAACGTTGGTATTGAAATTTCAATTAAAGCACTATTTCGCCTGAGACAAATCAAGGATATAGTAACTAATATAAATAATAATAAAAGTAGTTATGATATTATAATACCATATTGTCAAGTCAAACATTATATTGATTATAAAACAAATAGGGAAATGAATACTGTTTTTCAAGAAGAAATAATAAAATATATCTATTCAGCACGCCATTTATGGAAACCATTGTGTGAATATATACTAGCTGAATTTAAGGAAAATTATAAAAAAAGATGCAAATGGTTTATTGATATAATTGACAATCTTAGCACAAATCCTGATGTGTTGTTTAATGATTTCTATACTGCTTTTACATACTTTAATGAATTAGATACTTTATCATTTACTAATATATACAGTTATTAAATATTTAAATAATTATTATCTATCTAAAGGAGTGATTTATAATGAAAACAGAAGATAAAGATACAGAAAAAGCAACAGCAATTTTAAAATCAACACATAATAAATTCAAAAGAGAAATGAATAAATTAGTGCAAGATGATTTATTGTATAATGTATTATTGCAGAAAAACTCTTCTGAGAATAATTATCAGGTCATTGCCCAAAAATATGCCAGTATCTTGAATGATATTTGCTCAGATATATTTCGTAAAAAGTATAATATAAAACACACATCTATCTTCTTTATACCACCTACTTATCTTTCTATGTGTGAAACATATCCTATAACTCTCAATGTATATGAAGATTTTGAAAAATATAAATGGTCCCAACTTATCAATGTAGTAAGAGTACCCATTTATTGCAAATTTGTCTTTGAGAACAATTATACTATAATAGCTACTTCAGATAGCATGTTTCAATCATGTGAAGTTTTTAATAAACCTGAACAATTTGCCCAAAAGATTGTCAATTATAATACATCAATTACATCAATTGAATTCAAAAAGGTAATGAAACAAGTTGAAACTCTTATGATTGAAACACTAAGTAACTTATTTAGAGAATATTGTATGATATGTAATATCGATTTCAAAGAGATAACAATAGTCCCTCATACTTTGAATATTAGTAACAACACTACAATGCATTTTAATGTGTACTGGAATAAACAAATATCAACAGATAATGACTCAACTAAAGTATTACTCGTTTTATCAATAACTGTCCCTCTTGATGATTTTGATATTAGAAACACACTATACAACAAAGAAATCTCACAAGATAAATTGATGAAAGAAACCATTGTACCTTTTATCATAGATAATACTAAGATTACTTTTACAGAGTATCATGATCTATTTGGCAAAGCATATCTGAATAGTTTAGATAATATATACCAATTTTATTCTCAACGTACTTTTTTAAGTAAATTACTTGCTGATTATAAATCTAAATTAATAGATACTTATGAACGTATAGGTAAAAATATAATAGAAGCATTTGAAACTGATTTATTTGGGAAGATTGTTAAAGGAAGCAGTTCATTATTTACTGATCCAAACTATTTATTTAGTGATTTTATTACTTTCGTAAAATATTCCACTAAAAATGTAGCAAAAATGCTTTTACTGTGTGAATATTAATAATTATTATACTCTAGAGGAGGGTATTTATAATGTATAATGATATTCAAACAATCATTAATGCTTTTAGAAATAATCTAATTAAAAGTTTAAGATGCAGAATTGAAGAAGA
>CALMHN010000037.1 GCA_937863745.1 uncultured bacterium
GTACCAGATAGTTATGCGGATCTAGGGTTCCAAACTACATCTACTAATCCATGTTTTCCAGCATCAGAATATTTATTAACAGAAAATGGTTATTTTAAATTTGGTGATTTAGCAACTAATGATTTATCTAAAACAAATAATGTTGTATGTGATAAAAGAATATCATATATTGATGATGGTGGTAGTGAGAAACCAGAAAATTGGAAAATTGATAATAAAGAATTTGGTACGATTATTAGAAAAGCAAGTAATGTATTTTTAACACAAAATGATGCTGAAATCATTGAATTGAAGACATCAAAGGGATTTAAATTAAAATGCACACCAGACCATCATATTGCTACTAAAAATGGAATGGTTAAAGCAGAAGATTTAACTCCTGATGATGATATTTTAATTGCAGTTCCAGAAAATAATGGAAGTATTATAGGGAAAATTCCTGAAACTAAACTTGAAATATTAGGAATGTTGATGGGATTATTTCAAGGAAATGGAACATCTGATAAAAAAAGAAAAAGAATATTTTTTGATTTTTGGGGAGATGATGCTGAACGAATGAAAGAACTTGTTTGTAATAGTATTGATAAATTATATGAAATTTGCGGTGAACGTAGAAATAATAGAAATAGAAAGTTAAGTAAATATTTTATCATAAACAATAATATAAAAATTAGAATTGGGAGTGCATGGGTAGGTAAGATTTTTGAAGAGCACGGATATGATTTTAATAATAAATTTAAAATCCCTGAGTTTATATATAACAATTCTTCTAATAATGTAGGTAAATTTTATATTGGTGGACTAATGCATTCAGATGGATGTATTGTAGGATCACCAGAAAAAGGATATTCAGTAAGATTATCACAAAGCAATGAAGAATTTTTAATAGGGATACAAAGAATTTTACATTCAAATGGGATGATTTTTGGTATATATAAAAGACGTGATGCTGGATTACGTGTATTTCCTGATGGTAAAGGCGGGCCAAAAAAATATAAATGCAAAGATAATTATGAACTAATTAGTCTTGGCGGTGGTATTGTCAAATATATGGAATCAATAGGATTTTTAGGCAATGTAAAAAAAGAAAGCAAATATAATCCTAATTACAATTATAGGATAAAAAAATCATTTACTGATAATATTGTTAGTATTACTAAATCAAAAAATGAACCCGTTTTTTGTATAAAAGAAGATATTGGTAGAAATATTATTGTTAATGGAATTTCAACACGACGATGTGGTGAAGTGCCGTTGTGCCCTTATGATAGTTGTAGATTATTGGCTATTAATTTATATAGTTATGTTATAAATCCTTTTACTAAAAATGCATATTTTGATTTTGATTTATTTAAACAACATGTATCATATGCACAACGTATAATGGATGATATTGTTGATTTGGAAATAGAAAAAATTAATCAGATTTTAAATAAAATAGATAATGATCCTGAACCACTAGATATTAAAATAACTGAAAAAACTTTATGGAATAAAATTAAAGAAAAAGCCATACAAGGTCGTAGAATTGGCATAGGTATTACTGGAGAAGGTGATATGTTAGCTGCTTTAGGTTTGCAATATGGTAGTGATGAAGCTATAGATTTTAGTGAAGAAGTTCATAAAACTTTAGCTATCAATGTATATAAATCATCTGTCAGATTAGCTAATGAGAGAGGTGCATTCCCTATATTTGACATTGAAAAAGAAAAAAACAATCCTTTTATTAATAGATTATTTTTTATAGATCCAGAATTAAAAGAAGAAATGATAAAATATGGTAGAAGAAATATTTCTATGCTTACTATAGCTCCTACTGGTAGTGTGAGTATATTAACACAGACTACTTCTGGCATAGAACCAGTTTTTTCTATTATGTATAAAAGACGTAGAAAAGTAAATACTAATGATAAAAATGCTAAAATATCATTTATTGATAATCAAGGTGATGCATGGGAAGAATATAATGTTTTTCATCCTAAATTTTTAATTTGGTTAGAAATAAATGGATATGATATAAATGATATAATATCTAATTTTTCTGATGATAAAATAAATGAATTAATACAACTATCACCATATTACCATGCTACTAGTTCAGACATAGATTGGGTATCTAAGGTTAAAATGCAAGGTAGAATACAAAAATTTGTAGATCATAGTATATCAGTAACTATTAATTTACCTGAAAATACAAAAGAAGATTTAGTAGATACATTATATCGTACTGCATGGGAATGTGGATGTAAAGGCATAACTGTTTATAGAGAAGGCAGTAGAAGTGGTGTATTAGTATCTAATAATAATACTAAAAATGAATTTAGTGAAACATCTGCACCAAAAAGACCAAAAAAGTTAGAAGCTGATGTTATACGTTTTAGAAATGAAAATGAAGAATGGATAGCAGTAGTAGGACTATATAATAACAAGCCTTATGAAATATTTACTGGTAAAAATGACTATTTACTTATACCCAAAGATGTTATAAAAGGATATGTAATAAGAGAGAAAAATGCTTCTATGCAACATGCTCGTTATGATTTTTTATATTGTGATAAAAATGGCAATGAAGTAGTTATTGATGGATTATCAAATGCTTTTAATCCTGAATTTTGGAATTATGCTAAATTAATATCAGGTATATTAAGACATGGTATGCCTTTATTTAAAGTTATTGAATTAATAGATAATCTAAAATTTGATAATGATAATATAAATACATGGAAAAAAGGTGTTATTAGGTCATTAAAACGTTATATACCTGATGGTACTAAAACAGGAGATAAATGCCCACAATGTGGTGCTGAAAATTCTTTGCAATACAAAGAAGGATGCGTTACTTGTGCAAGTTGTGGATATTCTAAATGTGGATAAATAAAATTTATCCACATTTAAATATATTTTATTTTAAAATTAGTTTTCATCATCATATTGATGAAATATAGCAGCACATTCGCATTGCAAATTATTTGCTACTGCACGACCAAATTCTATAAATTCAACTTTGTCATAATCAGGATAAACATCAAATAAAATTTCCCATGCTTCTTCCTCACTAAATGGCTCATCATCAACTACCATAATGGATATTAAATCATCTAATGATCTTCTATAAGCTAGCACTTCTTTACCATTTGAACTTCCAATTGTTGCTGATCCTAAAAAATCTTTTTCTAAAATTTTCATAATTGTTGTTTTTTAA
>CALMHN010000038.1 GCA_937863745.1 uncultured bacterium
ACAGTAATTTTTACCTATACTAATGCTTAACCGTTTGAGCTACGCTATTTAAAAAATAAAAGGAGATGGTTTGTATGTTTATAGACGATATATTATGGTTATTACAAGAAGGGATTGTACTTAAATCATGTAACGATATTTTAAACTACACCGATGGGTTGTTCTATATCAACTGTATAGCAGTTGATGAAAAAGAGTTTAAGAAATATGTAGAAACAAATAAAGATAGTATAATAGACTATATAAACTATACTATATTTATACTTAATGTTGTAGAATATAACCAACAAGAATGAGGAGGTAGTACAATGTTAAGTGTATTAATAACAACAGGTTCGTTGTTCTTATTATTCGTTATATGGTTAAACAGGATAGGCAAAATATTGAATGGTATAGAAATATTTAAGAATATAATGACGATGGTTGTAGATGTAACTATATTTGTAGTATTATTAAACTTCTTTGGATTTACTAATTTCGCTTTACAAACATCTGCGCTATTGAATGTATTAACTACAGTAACTATAAAACCGTTAATGAAAAAATATAAAATATTTAAAAAGTAGAGGAGTGATAAGTATGGAATTATTAGCAAGTAAATTACCAAAAACTTTAGTAGAACCATTTGATCAGAAGTTGGTTAAGAAGAATTATCAAGGGTTTGACTATGTATCGCCATCTGAATATAGAAAGTTGTTGAATGACACGTTTGGTAGTATGTGGAGTTTTGAAATACTAAATTACCAAATACTTAACGATAGCGTTGTTGTACATGGTAGATTAACTATATATATACAAGATGGTGATAGGGTATTTGAAATAAAGAAAGATGGTATAGGCGCAAGTATGGTATCTAAAACTGTATCGTTTGCATTGAAATCAGCTAAATCTACAGCATTGAAAAATGCATGTTTAGAGTTAGGTATAGGGTTAGATATGTATGAAAACGATATAGATGATATGAACGATACAGATTTAAGTAATGATATAACAAATCCTAATCAACAGGTATATTCTGGTAAACAACCTACAGATAAACAGATAAACTATGCTACTATGTTGATTAAGAAAAGTAATATGAAAGAATTTGAAGGATTAGACGAAGAAGAGATTAAAGAAAAGTTAAAGAACATGTCTAGTCTTAATGTATCTAAAATAATCAATAAACTTAAATAACAGACGGGTTGGGATATACCCAACCAATTATTATAATTGAGGTGATATTATGGAAGTAATTGATGTTGTTGTACAAGCATTAAAATGTGCTTATACTAGTGCTGGGTATATTGTTGTATATGAAGAAAAAGGTATACTTAAATACGATAATATAAGTGATTATGATATATATAAAATTGCAGAATCTGATACAGTTAAGGTTATATGTATTATAGATTGTGAAGATTATGATGTTGATATAGAAATATCTAATTTAGATGTATCGTATTTAAAAGAATGTGGGTATACAGATAAAGATGTTAGATTGTATAAGTCATGGTATAAATCTTTATATATGAGTGACCCTGATCTTGTAATGTTGAGTAGATATAATACTCATATGTATTTTAATGTTATAAACCATTATTTAAATAGTATTACAGATCAACTTGTTAGTGAAGCTAATAGAATATTAAAAGATATGGAGTGCACTTATGATTATTATTAAATTCTATTTGTTAATGACGTTAATAACAATTTTCTTGTTGTATACAACAAACTTTATAATTCCTATATTTAGGAAAACAGATACATTGTACGATAGGGTTAAAAAAGCGTTAGAACAAAATGGTGTTATGATAAACTCGTTTAGCGCTAAATCTGGTGTTATATTTGGTATAATCCTTAAGTTTATAAAGATGGGATTAATGTGGTTCTATATAATACCACAATTTATTGTATCTATATTTGTACATGGAAAAGGTGAAATTAATGTCAAATAAAATTAAAGTATTAGATAACGGGTTTGTAGAGTTTGTCGATAAGATGGGTGACGATAAACGTGTTGTAGAAACTGCACGTATATCGTATAACAAGTCTGTACTTAGTAATGATAGGACATTAACAAAACAGGATATATCGTTGCTTAACAGTTTAATTAAAAATGGTCATCTTACACCGTTTGAACATCTAACTATAACATTACATATCAAAGCACCTATTTTTGTTGCTAGACAATGGATGAGACATAGAACTCAATCGTATTCTGAATTAAGTTTAAGGTATACTAATACTGATATGGAGTTTTATGTTCCAAATAAAGATAGAGTATCAGAAGAAGATATAGAAGAAATAAATAAAGTGTATGCAATTGTGTATAAAACATATAAACAGTTAATAGACAACAATGTACCAAAAGAAGTAGCTAGAATAGTGTTACCTGTAGGACAATACACTGAGTTCTATACTACAATTAATATACGTAATTTAATGCATTTTCTTGATCTTAGACTTGATAAAAGTGCACAGTACGAAATAAGAGTATATGCTGAAGCTATTTTAAAGATATTTGAAGTACAGTTCCCGTACACATGTCAAGCGTATTTAGTTAATAAGTAAATATACCATATGCCGCCGCCGTAGTAAAATAAATTATGTTATAATTAAAAGGAGTGTGATGTTTATGGTAAGTGCTGCTGATATTAATAAGTCTGTAAAAGTTATAAACCAAAAAATAATAAATCAGTTTGAGAATGAGTATCAAGATACTAAAGATAAAGTTATAGATGAATTTAAAACTATGGTACAAATGTTGAAAGATGTATTAACTGGTAAGTATAGAGGTATTAAACTTAGTACTATAGGTATATTAGCATTTACTGTTGTGTATATCATATTACCGAGTTTATTTCCACAAACGATAGTAGATGAAGCTGTATTAATAATGACATGTATTGGGTCATTGAAGAAAGAGTTTAATAGATATAAAGCATGGAAACTTAATCAAATTTAGGTGAAGAAGGCGGTGGCATATGGATTTTATTCTATTAGATAATCTTATAGATACACTTAAAAAGTTTGTTGATACATATTCATCAACGTATGGATTAGAATCTTTGTATACGTATTTGGATAGATACTCTATACAGTATATAGGTGAAGGTGAAATAAAAGGGTTCTATACATCTAGATACTACGATATAGATGTTGATGAAAACCCTATGTTAGTAACAGAGTATAACTTTATAGTTGATGAAGATACAAACTTTTTCGTTACTACTTACTATATTAAACAAAACGAATTGTACGATAACGAACTGTATATGTATGTATCTGAAAACTTTACTAATCCTGATATATTTATGAAGTATATAGAAGAATTAGCTAAAGATGCAGATATATTTAAATATTTTATTTTTTAAAAAAGGAGAATAACGTATGGATAATCCATTGAATAATTTTGATGGTAATACTGTTGCACACTCGTGACTTTAGTCATGTGAAGTTCACATCGTTTCTGTAGTTAGTAATATATCTAGAATTATTATAAGTACAGAAGATTATATTAAAGAAAAAAACGGATTAATAGAATAATATTATTAATATAGTTTTTTAAGTGAGGTGGTTAAACTGAAAATACTATTAATTAATGATATACATTATTGTGAGTCTAAGAAGTATGATAAAAAACAGTACGGGATTACGTATAGAGATCTGTATATTAATAATTTAATTGAAGAAGTATACAAAGAACATGTTGATCTTATAGTTAATACAGGCGATATAGTACATGATGTTAATAAATTAAGTATAAATGAAATAAGTAATATATTAAATGTTATACAGTCAACTGATATACCACAGGTTATTATTAGCGGTAATCACGATAGGAATATATATAATACCGAACATGGATCGTTTGTGTCACTGTTCCATAAAAAGTCTATACGTAAAGTTATAAACGAATCTTTGATTATTGATGATATGGTGTTTGTACCGTTTATGAAAAGCAAAGAGTTAATCGCTGAACTTGAACGGTTGTATAATCAGGTAAAAGGTAAAGATATGTTAATGTTTGGACATTTTGGATTAGATTTTGCTATACCAGGATTTTCAGATGATATCTTACCGTATATAGAAGTGAAAGAATTTTTAAGTATATACAGGCAAGTATACCTTGGACATCTTCATCTTATATCTTCTAAAGATAACGTTAAATATACTGGATCGTTAACTACACATAACTTCTCTGATAGATATGTTAATGGCAAGTTTCTCAATAAATCTGGGTATACAATAATTGATACCGATACGTTAGATGAACGGTTTATACAAACTAACGATAAATTACCTATTTTTATTGAGAATCCTGATATATCAGAACTTGAAAGTGATAAATATTATTATGTTATAACAGATAACGCTGATAAATATAAACTATCTAATGTGTTGTATGTTAATGTGAAAAAAGATATTGTAATTAATAAAGAAGAAGTTAAATATGAACTAGATAAAATACATATATCTGATGATATAATATCGGTTTTTATTGAACAAGGTATAAACGAATTTGAAGATAAAGAAACTGCTATGAATATAATAAACTATATTAGGTATCAGTACACTGATACATAAAAGGAGTGGTTAGTGTGTATAGAATGAAAATAATTAAAGGTACAAGTTACGACGAAATTGAACAAAGAATCAACGATTTTCTTAATAACCCTATGATAAAAAGAGTAGTTAAAGTAGATGTAAAACGTGAAAATAGTATGTTAGTAGCTAATATACTGTTAGAAGTTATACAGACTGAAAAGATAGTAGATGATTTAGGAGGAGGTAAACAGATAACATACGATATATTCGATGAATAAGACAACTCCCGCTTGTATTGCGGGAGTATTATTAATGCGAGGTGGATTTATGAGAATTAAACGTGTTAAACTTAAAAACTTTTTGTCACATAAAGATACTGAGATAATGTTCAATAACGAAAATCTTATACTTATACAAGGATTAACTGAATCTGGTAGATCTAATGGTGCTGGTAAGACTGCTATAGTATCTGCTATACTGTTTGCATTAACTAAAGATATAAATAAGAATGTTAATATAAAAAGTTTAATACGACATGGAAGTAAATCAGCTGAAGTAGAATTAGAATTAGATAACGTATTAATACGACGTGAAATAAAGAAAACTGTTAATACTACGTATATAGAAAATAGTGTTGAGTATAGTGTACAAAAAAATAATGAACTTGATAAGATTATTAAAGATAGATTTCATATAGTAGATAACATGTTAGATCATCAATATTCGTCTGAACTTAATACACGGTATATGTTCTATACACCTACACGGAAACTTAATTTCTTTGAAGAGGTACTTAAACTTAATGAACAGAACGAGATGTATAAGAAGATAAATAAATATAAGAGTGATATAGAAAAAGAAATTACACAAGTATCGACAGAAATAAATATGTTAGAAGATGAAATTAGTAGAACTAAAAGTATGATATTAGATAACTATACTGACCAGAAGATGTATTTTGAAGAACAAATACGTGTATTAACAGATAAACGTAATAACATTATTAATGAAATAGATAGTATTAAATCTGATATAGTTAGTATAAAGAATAAGTATTTATACAAAAAAGATGAGTTAAAAGATAAGTATAATAAGATGTATTTAGATGAAACTAATGAGTATACGTCTAAACTAGATAGTTTAAATAAATTAGTTACTGAACTTAACAGTAAAATAGATTTGTTGTATACACAGAAATCTGAGTTATCGGTATGGTTACAAACAGAGTTGAATAAACTTACTGATACTGATATACAAAAACTAGAATTTGAAATTAATAGTTTATACGCTAAGATTAATGAATATACTGAATTATCTGAACTTGATGTATGTCCTTTGTGTAAACGTGAAATAGGTAGTACTGATATTGAAATGTATATTAACGAAATAAATAAACTTAAAAGTTGTATAGAAGAGAAAAAACAGGTTAAAGATAAGTTAGTTGCTGAACTTAATAGTAAGAAATTAGAATTAAATAATGTATATACACAGAAAATTGAGTGTATAAATAAAGAGATTACAGATAATCAGAATGTACTTAAATCGTATACAAACGAGATTAATAAGTTACAATATGTAATTAAAGATATTGAAACTAAATATATGACTGAATATAAGTTGAAACTTAACGATATGTTGAATGAAATAAAAAGTAAAGAACAGTTAGTTGTGTATAAAAATAATGAACTTAATAGTGTTAATACACAGATTAGTAAGTATGAACAAGATCTTAGAAATGTAGTTAATAGTATAAACAATCTTACTGATAACGATAAACTTGTATCGTTATCTGATTTACTTAATAACAAGAAAACTGAGCGTAGTACACTTAAATATAATTACGATATAGTAGAGTTATGGAGTAAAATATTCTCACCTAAAAGTAAGTATAGAACTAGTATTATTAAACAGTATTTAGATGTATTAAGTACACGTGTAGATTTGTATGCTAATAAACTGTTTGAAGAAGATATAAAGTTTGAGTTTGTATTAGATGAAAATAAAGGTATAATTACTGAGTATATATACAGAGATGGATATATAAACGAGTTTCATATGTTAAGTCAAGGTGAGAAAAAGAAAATCGAAATAAGTGTGTTGTTAGCATTCTATGAAATAATAGCTAATAGCAACATAAATAATCTACAGGTATTGTTGTTAGATGAAGTACTTGATGGATTAGATAACGATAGTATATCTGCTATGTTAGAATTAATTAAACAGTTTGCTGATACGTACAATGTACAGGTTTTATTTATAAGTAATATAGATATAAATAAAAGTATGTTTGATAGAATAATTACTGTAACAAAAGAGAACGGTGTATCCATTGTG
>CALMHN010000039.1 GCA_937863745.1 uncultured bacterium
AAATATACAAAAAAGGAAAATAGAATAGCAGAAGCAGAAAGAATAAAAAATTATACAAAATATCTTGAAAGAAAAGAAAAAGAAATAAAAGACGAACATGCAAAGGAAACTCAAGTATTAATAGAAAACAATGTGTCTTTAGAAGATTGCCAACAAATAATTTATAATAAAAAAAGAAATCTTTGGGAAAGAGATATTACACAAAAAGACTTCTTAAACATCAGATTAGGAATTGGAACAATACCACCATCATCAAAAATTGATTATGAAGAAACAGATTTTTCTACTGATGATGATTATATGATAAAATTACTAAAAGACATGATTGAAAGAAATAGTTATCTTGAAAATGTACCTGAGTGCATATCATTAATAAAAAATAAAATATCAGCAGTAATAGGAGTACCAGTTTTAACTCAAAAATTCATGAACAGCATTCTTTTACAACTAATGACATTTCACTCATTTATTGATTTAAAAATAGTTATAATAACTAATCAAAAAAATTCTCCAAATTGGGAATACTGTGATATCCTTCCTCATTGCTGGGATAACCAAAGAACATTTAGATATATTTCTACTAATATTCAAGAAGCAACTTCCGTAAGCGCTGAGTTATCAAAAATATTTAATTCTAGAAAAACAACATATGAAGAAAATAATAAAGCACTACAAAATAACAAAAATGGTGAATTAGATAAAAGTGAAGCTGAAAAAGCCGCAAATTCTTATATGGAGTTTCCACCATATTATCTAATTATTGTTGATGATTTAGATATTGCTAAACACACTGAAATATTTAAAGACGTTTTAGAAGAAAAAATTAACTATGGATTCTCAATAATGATTAAAAATGATCGTATATCTAACCTTCCAAGTAAATGTTCAACATTTATTAACATTGATGAAGAAAAATCAGGGTTATTTGAAAATGAACTTATAAGTTCGAAACAAAAACAATTTAAGGCTGATATTAATAACATCGTAGATATGTATGGATGTGCAGTTCAATTAAGCAATATTCCATTTACAATTCCAAAAGGATCTTACGAATTACCAAAGTCCATATCATTCTTAGATATGTATAACGTTGGAAATGTTGACCAATTAAATTCACTAAATCGTTGGAAAATGAATAATCCAATAGCATCCCTTGCTGTTCCAGTAGGAATAGATCAAAATGGAAATATTTTTAATATGGATGCCCATGAAAAAGCATATGGTCCCCATGGATTGGTAGCCGGTACAACTGGTTCAGGTAAATCTGAATGGATAATAACATATATACTATCATTAGCCGTAAACTTTAACCCTTATGAAGTACAATTCGTACTTATAGATTACAAAGGTGGCGGTTTAGCAGGATCATTTGAAAACAAGGAATTAGGAATTAAACTACCACATGTAGTAGCAACAATAACAAACCTAGATAAATCAGAAGTAAGACGTGCAATTACATCAATTGAAGCTGAATTAAAACATCGTCAAAAAGCATTTAATGATGCACGTGAAAAACTTAAAGTTTCATCAATGGATATCTACAAATATCAAGATTATTATCGCCAAGGTTTACTTGATGAACCATTATCCCATTTATTTATTATTTCCGATGAATTTGCAGAGTTAAAATCACAAGAACCAGATTTTCTTGATCAACTTGTATCTACAGCGAGAATCGGACGTTCTCTTGGAGTTCACCTTATACTAGCAACGCAAAAGCCATCAGGAGTAGTATCAGAGCAAATATGGTCAAACTCAAGATTTAAAGTTTGCCTAAGAGTTCAAGATACAGCAGATTCAAAAGATATGATTCAAAAACCAGATGCGGCATATTTAAAAACAACTGGAGCATTCTACTTAGAAGTTGGAAATGACGAATTATATATGTTAGGTCAATCAGCCTACTCTGGATTTAAATATAATCCAAGTAATATTGTTAAGAAAAAAATTGATGAAGATATACACATAATAGATAAAATCGGTAATGAAATAAAAACAATTACAGATATAAGTGATGAAAAAATAAACACTGAAGATCATGGTGAAGAACTATTAAATATTATTAAGTATGTAGACAAACTTGGTAAAGAAGAAAATTATCAACCACGTAAACTATGGCTTGATAGAATACCAAATATTATTTACACAGATAATATTAAAAAGAAATATGAATTTAAAAGAACACCATTTAAAATTAATCCGGTAATTGGCGAATATGATGATCCATATACTCAATCACAAAAAATATTTACATTACCATTATATGAAACTGGAAATATAGCAGTATATGGTAGTCCAGGATCAGGAAAAGAATTATTCCTTCAATCACTCATCTATTCCCTATCATCAACATATACAATTAATGAATGTAATATTTATGTATTAGACTTTGGTGCACAAGTACTAAAGGCATGCGAAAACAATCCAATGGTTGGAAATGTCATAAATGGTGAAGAAGAACCAGATAAAATTGATGGATTATTTATATTCATTTCTAATACAATAAAAGAAAGAAAAGAATTATTCTCTAACTTTGGTGGAGATTACAATCAATTTTTAAAGACATCAGGTAAAACATTACCAAACGTAATAATTATTATAAACAACTTTGCCTACATGATTGAAAATTTATCAGATTATGCTGATAAATTCCTAGAGCTAAGCGATACATGCATTAAATATGGAATATATTTTGTTATAACAAGTACAAAGTCAAGCCTAGGTCGATACGATAAAAACATAGCATTTAAAATAGCAATGAACCTCAATACAGAGGAAGAATATCGTAACGTATTCCCTAAAAATAAAAATGTGTATCCATCTAATGCTAAAGCACGTGGAATATACGAAATGAAAGATGTTATTTACGAATTCCAAACTGCCATACCAATTGATGAAGACAAAATAAATCAAACATTAAAAAATTATAATGAGGCTCTTAAAAAAGCTTATAAAACCTGTGTACCTTCAGTACCATATTTACCAAAGTTTGTAACATATGAAACATTGTTACCATATATAACTAATATGCAAAAAGTACCTGTTGGTATAAGAAAAACTAATGTTAAACCAGTATTTATTGATTTTAAAGAAACATCAGGAAAAATGATTATTGGTTCAAACATTGATTATGTTGAAGATTTTACAAAAAATATGATTAAATTATTAAATAATGTTAAAAATGAAGCTATATACTTCATGGATCCAAAAAAGGTTTACCAAGATATAGTAAATAATAATATTACTTACATTAAAGATAATTTTGATGAAGTAATTTCCAATTTATACGTTTACATTAAAGATTTATCAGATAAAATCGAAAAAGAGGAGCAAGTCGATTTAAGCATTGATACATACATATTTATCTATGGTATAGATAAGTTCTATGGCTCACTTAATAAAGATTCACAAACATATCTAAATAGCATTACAACTATGCTAGAGAATGTCAAAAATATTCATATCATCATGATAGATACAATAAATGTCATGCGTAATTATTTACAAAATCCATTAATAGCATTAATGAGAAATGATGGAATAATTTTAGGACCAGGAGCAAATGAGCAAATATTGTTAAACATTAGAAAAACAGACTACAAAGTAAGAAAAGAAAACAATCCAGATGACTTTGGAGTATGCATACAAAATGGCAAAGGAATTTACATGAAATTTATAGAAACTGAAAAGAATGAGGAGGATGATTTTTAATGGATTATAGAGTACTAATAAAAATATATTTTCCAATAATAGAAAAAGATTATGAAGCTTATATTCCAACTAATAAAACAGTAAAATATGTTACAAAATTATTACAAAAAGCAATCACCGAAACTTATTCAAATAACTACAAGATTGAAGAAAATCCAATTCTATGCAACAAAATCAGTGGTGAAAGATATGAATTAGATAAATTAATTGTAGATACAAATATCAGAAACGGATCAAAACTAATATTAATATAGGGAAGTTAATTACTTCCCTTTTCTTTACAAAAAAATCAGGCATAAGCCTGATTATTTCTTTTCTGTAGCATTTTTAAAGGCATTCATCGTGTCATACATATTAACACACACTTTATTAGCCTGATAAACAAATCCATTAACTCCAGTTAATAAGGACGCATCGCCAATAACAGCTTCAAAATCTTTATAGTCCTCACTTACGGAAGTGCCTTCAATATCATAAGCATATTTTTGAATACTATCCAAAGAAGCAATAATATCAACCATATCTTTACACAAAGTAGTAATATCCGTATCAATTACACCCTGAAGTAAAGTTATAGCCTTATCAGCATCATATTGAATTTGATCCTCTTCATCTAAATAAGAAAAACTATTAGAATTGTTAGTACTACTGGATTGAGATGAAGAATTAGTTGTCGAAGTCGTACCAACATTTTTAGTTTGAGCCTCAATTTTTGCTTCTACAACATTTTTTTGAGTTTCTTCATGTTTTGATCCATCATTGCTTAATGAAGTTCCCATATTCTTCGATTGAGCATCAAGTTTTGCCTCTACAACATTTCTTTGAGCTTCTTCATGTTTTATAGTCTCATCACTTTTAGAAAAGCCTAAGTCTTTCATTGCATCATAACGAGAAACATTATTTGAATTAACATAATCATCAATTACCTTATTAGCATTAGAACTATCAACATCAACAACTACTTTTTCACCTGGTTTAATAAGATTAGGATCCCCAGATGATAAATTACTATCACTTACAATTTTTGAATAATCATCAGGAACACTCCCAGTCTTATCATAAACTATCCCAGATAAGGTATCCCCTTCTTTTACTATAACAGTTTGGTTCACAAATACACCTCCCTAAAAAAAATAAAAGACTATCCCCATAGTCTTTTATAAATACTTATAACTACTTTTGAGTAGTTTGTTGCCATGCAGAAATAGTATCATACATACCAACACAAACTTGATTAGCTTGATTCATAAATCCAGCAATTCCAGTTAAAGAATAACCTTCACCAAGTAAAGCTTGAAAGTCTTTATAATCTTCACTTACAGAAGTACCTTCTTTATCATGAGCGTTATTTTGAAGACTATTTAGTGTTTCAATTAACTCGCCCTGTAATTTACAAATATTAGAAATATCTGTATCTATAGTTCCAGATAAAGTATTTAACGCCTTTGGAGCATCATAAGTTATTTGTTCTTCATCGTCAAGATAAGTAAAATTAGCCATATTATTGTTCCTCCTTCATTACTTTGAAACATTAATAGAATTTAAAGATTCCAATGCAGCACTCATGTTGTCCTTTGTATCATGAACAACTCCAGCCAACTTAGCATTAGATGCAGCAACTTGGTCACATGCAGTACTCAAACTGTTAAGTAAATTCTTAGTAGTTTCTTTCAATTTTGAATTAACATCACCGGTGATACGTTTAATATCATCAGCATCTGATTGCCATTGACCAGCAGCAGCAGAAGAATTTAATGAATTAAAATCCTCAGAAAATTGATTCAAAGCATTGCTGTAATTAACGACTTGTTGAGCAAATGCTTCAACAGTATTTTTAAATTTTTTGGGTTTCCAAGATGACTTATCATATGTCTTTGCATAAAAAGCTCCTGGATCATAATATCCGTACATAAAACGAACTCCTCTCATACCATAATAGAACTACGTTGCTCTATTATCTAATTTATATCATATTTAATTTGTTTTTTCAATAATTTAATAAGCATTAAACAAATCATGTAAAATCTAAACTTCAGATTTCTTTAAATTAAAAACAATATGATGTCTATTTTCTACACGTTTTTTTAATTCTTCGTCGCTTAGTTTAACTGTTGGGGTATCACTACCTTTATCGAAGATGTCATCAATTTCTTCCCTTGCCTCTTCACGTTTTTCGATAACGTCTTTAGAAAGGACTGGAGTTGAAACATTAGATTCAACATCGAATAAATCCATTAATGCATCTCTAGCTTCCATTCTTTCCTTTAACTCGTCTTCACTTAGAACCGGAGTTGAAGTATTACATTCTTCATCGAAAAGATTTTTGATAGCTTCTCTTGCATCCTTTCTGATTTTTATTTCATCAGGACTTAAAGTTCTAGTAGAAACATTTGATTCAATATCGTCACTAGCCATAGTCTTAAGACCATTCAATAGAATCGACCTTACATCAACAGTTTTATTTTCTACTTTTGTACTCTTTTCTTTATGACCGCCTAATTTTTTATTGAAAATTAAGTCAACAGCCTCTCGAGCTTTGTCACGAGCTGCTAATTCATCATAACTTAACGCTCTAGTTGAAACATTAGACTCACTATCAAAAATATCTTCAAGAGCACATCTAGCCTCTTCACGTTGTTTAATAACATCATCAGATAAAACAGGTGTCGAAACAGTTACTTCAGTATCAAATATATCTGAAATTTCAGATCTCTTACTTTCTCTAGATTTCAATTCATCTGGAGATAGTAATCTAGTTTGAATAGACACTCCAGTATCAAATATTTTAGATAAGTTATCTCTATCTTCTTTACGTTTCATCAAATCTTCATCAGAAAGTTTAGAAATAGAAATATTACTTACAACATCTTCTTGATCCTTCATATCATTATCTTCTAAAGATAATTGCAAAAGTTCACTTTTAAGTTTTAAAACATCACGTCTTAATTCATCTTGTTCTTCAAGAATATTATCTAGTAAATCCTTTATAGCATAATTTTTCAATATATCACCTCTATTCTAATAAAATGTTAACATAAATTATTCTAAGAGTAAATAAACAATCTAGCATTAGACCCAAAATGATGTTAATATAAAATAAGGTGAGAATATGAAAATAGTAATAATTATTTTAATAATATTTTATATAGATTTTATTATATCTATGTTTTTCATATTTAAAAAAGCAAAAATAAATAATTACTATGCATTGATACCATTTCTTAATTTATATTACTACGTATTAATATGTGAGTTAAAGCCAATAGTCCTACTTATACCAATTGCCAATATTTTTCTTCTTGTAATGTTGCCCTATCAACTAGGTTATGAATTTGGCCAAAATAAGATAATATCACTACTAGGATTCTTTTTCCCTCTTTTATTCTTCCCATATATTGCATTCTCTAAAGTGGAATATATTCACAAAAATTATAGTAAATTAAATATTAATTCACTTGATGATATAGATAAACTCGAAAAAGAAATATTAGAAAACGAAAAAGCAGAAGAAACATATCAAAACAAAGAAGATAAAAAAGAAAAAATCGAAAAAGACGAAAAATCAAACTATGTAAATAACTTAATAACTTCAATTGAGGATAAATCAATGCAACAAAATGATGAACTTTACCAAGATGAAGACTTACAAGTAAAAAAAGAAAAAGTAAAAGTAACAGATTTAATGATTTCACCATCTATTACAGATTTAAATGAAGATGAAAATGTAGATTCAAACAATTCTATAGATGAATTAGAAAATAAATTAAATGATAATTCAAAAATCAAAATAGAAGATATATCAAATTATAAAGAAGTTAAAAGTCAAGAAGAAGAAGTTAATGTCATAGCCTTTGGAGATTTAAGTAGTAAAAAGGATGAAAAAGAACAAAAACATGAACTTATATGTCCTTATTGCCATGCCTCTATGATTGGATTCCATAAAACCTGTCCAGGATGTGGAAGAGATATATCAAACTTAATGAATGACATACAAAAAGACTAAACAACGTTTAGTCTTTATTATTTAAAATACTATCTAGCTAAATTATAGTCATATGTTGTACCAATATCGGGCATAGCATATGGGTAATGGTATTTTTCCCATTCAGCACTATTTAAATCATCTAAATAATAGATAGAATCCTTACCATCTTCCAATTTTTCTTCTCCATTAATAGAGTCATCATCCAAGAATGTAGTATCAAGGCCAACCCACTTGCCATCTATTTCAACAATATTCCACCTATGAAGCATAGATGAATTATCCAAAACACATTCACCTTGTAAACTATAATTATTAATTCCAGCTAAATCCAACAATGCAGTAGTTAATCCGGAATATGACGAACATATTCCAAGACCATCAGAAGCCGATTTTAATTCATTATCATTATAATAAGATGTACCATTAACATTATTGTAATCATATTTCATTATTTTTAACACAGCAATTGAAATCATTCTAACCTTTTCTTCATCAGACATATCATCAGTAATTCCAATACTATTATATATTTTTTTTATTTTATCGCTTATATCATTATTGTAATCCATTTCTAAATTCGTCTTATTAATAGAATCAGCACCCAATGATCCAATATCTGAATAATCGTCTACTTTCTTACATGAATCTATATTTAAATTTTCTAACTTATTTAGTTCCTTTAATGAAGAAATATCATCTACAAAAGTGTAACTAATATCTAGATCAGTAAGTTTTTTTAAACCGCTTAGAACAGAGGCATCACAAAAATTAGTATAAGATAAATTTAAATTTTTAAGACTCTTCATATCTTTTAAAAAGTCAAAATCATTTACTTGGCATAAAGAAATTGTTAATCTATCTAATTTTAAATTAGCAAGACTAGAATAGTCACCAACATTGGTATTATCCAATTCAACACTTTTTAAATGAGACATACCATTTAAAAAATCTATATTATCCAATTTGGTATAACTTACACATATAGAATCTAAATTTAATTTTTGCAATTCTTCTTGATTAGTTAAGTTACAATGATCAAAGGTAATATTTTTAATATCTAAATTAACCAATTTAGAACAATCTATATCCATGTTTTTTATAGTCAAAACACCAATGTTACGATTATTAAAATTACCATAATCATTTACACTACAATCATCTAGCGTTAACAAATTTATATTAGGAAACAATTCTAAATCCTTAAAATTAGAAACACTAATCAAATCTAAAGAACTTAATTCGTAAAAATTATGTTCCAAAACATAATCCTTATAAGAAAGGTTTTCTATTGTATTATAAGTAGATTCCCTAAAAGAAAGATCACTAAAAGGAATTTTGTTTACATAGTCTTGTACTTTACTATCCTTCATATTAGATAAGTTATCTAAAACAAATTCATATTTAGAAGCATCGACAATTTTTTCAGAATTACTACATCCAGTTAATCCACCTAAGGCAATACCAGATGCTAATAAAACTAACGCAATTCTTTTATTTAACTTACTTTTAATAACCTTCATCATAACCAACTAACCCCCATTAGTACTTAGAATTATAGCACAAATGTTCGTTCTTGGCAAATCGACTAATAATTGCTGTCTAAAACCTCAATAGCTTTTTTCAATTGATCATCCGTATCATCACTTGGAGATGCTGCATATTTACTTGATAATTTAACATAAAAACCTGGTACTAAACCTACCCCATCAATAGAATTACCTAAAGGTGTATACCACGTAGCACTTGTATATTTAATCATTGTTGAATCAGATAAATTAGATGTTTGTTGAACTTTACCTTTACCATATGAAGTAGTACCAACAAGTATTGCTCCATAAGACTCTTTCAAAGATGAAGCAAGTATTTCACTAGCTGATGCACTATTAGAATCA
>CALMHN010000040.1 GCA_937863745.1 uncultured bacterium
TTGCTATTTCTATTTTCTTTCTAATTTTTTTGTCATTTTTCTCAATTAATTCTATCCAATTAACCATTTAAAAACCTCCTTTATATTGAAATTATAACAATTTTTCTATCCATAAATCAATAATTTTAGATATAGGTTCATGTATCTCAGAATGAGTTTTATATATTTCATCCCATTCTTTAGCTCTAAACTTCAAATCGATATCTTCATATTTAAAAGTATACCATCCACCATTTGTATCTAATACCGGTTCATCAAATCCCATATCTTTCCAATCTTTTTTTGTAAATGATTTTAATATGTAAAAAATAGAATAATCATTTACAAATCCAGATTCATAAGATAAAAACATTGGAAACTCTTTAAGTGGAGATTTAATCCTATTTTTTTCCGCTTTTATTTTTACAATCTTGCCATCTATATCATATTTTTCACCTTCACTTCTACTACCATCTTTCAATCTAATATCAATAGTAGGATAATATAATAATGCTCTTCCACCAGTAACCACTTCATCTGGTTGACCATATGTTCCAAATCCCATCTTAATATTAGTATACAATTGATTTACATATATTAATGTGCAATTTGCCTTATATAATATATTATTTATTGTTTTAAGAAATTTGGAATTTAATCTAGCTTTTAGACCAATAGTTTTTTCAATTTCTGCCGTCTCAATTTCTTGAATAGACGGTGTGGCAGAAGTTGAGTCCCAACATATAACCATTGGAGACTCGTCTTTAATTTCTAATTTTTTGGTTATTAGCTTTGTCATTATTTCATATACTTGTTCTAAAGAATCAGGTTGTAAATATAATATTTTATCTATATCCAATCCTAAATCTCTGATTCTTCGTGAACTTAATGACCGTTCGGTATCAAAATACACCAATGAATGCCCCAGTTGTTGTAACGATGCTGCAATTTGAATTAATAATGTGGTTTTACCAACACCTGGAGGCGATGAAATTGATAAAATAGTACCAATTGGTACACCACCAATAATTTTATCAAATAATAACAAATTGGTTGGTAATATTGTATCAACAGTTCTTGAATTAATTACATCAGGATATTGTTCTAATACACTTCTGTATTTTTCCAATAATTCGTTCTTAACTTTCAATTCTTTTTCACCTTTTGCCATTTATACATACCTCCTCCGTTATATCTCTAATTCTTCTAAATCAACCATATAATTATTAGATAAATCTATATTGCCATCAATAAATTCGCCACTATCAGTAAATATCATACAATCAAAATCCACATTAAATTTTATAGTTTTCATTGATTTTCCATGTCTATTTTTAGCAATATACATATATAAAATTCCGTTATTAAATTCTTCAGGTGTAGAATTTAAAATTAAAACACTATCACTAACATGTGATTTGCCAGAGCTTTCTGCAATATTATTTAAATCTACACGTGCATTCTTTTTATATGATTCTCTATTGAGTTGGGTTGCTGTTACAACTACAACGTCTAATTCTTGAGATAGTGACTTTAATGAATTGGAAATATTCTGTAATTTTATACGTTCCTCAGATTTATAATCTGTATCTAATATTAGATCTAAGTAATCGATTATAACAACATCTGGAGGTCTATATCCTTTTAAAATACACATTTCAATATTATTTTTTATCATTTCGGTAGTATAATTCTTCACCATACCCTTTTTTATATAAATATTAGATTTTGTAGTATTAAAAAAATTTAACAGTTTTAATGTAACATCCTTACTGTTGACTAGTAAAGACATAGGAATATTTGTAATAGAAGAATATAATCTCAGTTTTGTTTCTTTTAAATTGTTTTCAAATGTATACAAATATACACTTCTGCCATAAGACAGTTGATGTTTGGCATAATCTATCAAAAACGAAGATTTGCCATATCCAGTTTTTGCCCCTATCATATATAATCTACCTTTTTCAAATCCACCGTTGAAAAACGAATCTAATGTTGGATACCCAGTATTTAAAATTTCGTGTTGGTCATTTTGGATTTGAAAAATATCAGATTTTATTTTATTTTCCAATTCGACATTATCAAATGACAAATAATCTTCATAAATATCATTAATGAAATTTATATCGACCAAATATTCATTCAATTTTTTAGATATTTTGTCATATATTTGATAAACATCCAATTCTGAATGATTTGCTATATCATCAAAAATTTTATCGAGATAATAAAATAGATATGATTGCTTCATTTTTTCTTCTAACAGTTTTGTGAAATTGTTAATTGTAAATAGTGGTTTTTGATATAACATATTTAATTCATCCAGATTTACAAATGGATATTTATTATCTGGGAATTTCAAATTTAGATATTCTATACAAGAAGCACCATTAAGTCCATCAACATATTTGAGTTTGATTAAATGCAATACAAATGTTTTATATTTACTAAGTAATGGGTCTTCTCCTTTTTGTTTACCCAATAACACCTTTTTTAATTTAGCATCTGAGAAAATTCTATTATTATATATTAAAAATGTATCTTTATCTACCTCATTTAACAAATATGCTGCCCATTGCTTTAAAAATTCTAAACTAACATCAATATTAGGAGTATATTCCATTTTGAATGTCCTCCATTTCGATATTATCATTTATATTTGAATAAATGGAATAACCTTTCAAATAATCTAATACATATATATCTATATCATCTTGACCATATATATCAAATAATATAAATATATCCTTTGTTCTGCCAATCAAAATTCCCAATAGTTTATTTTCGATATAATTTGCATATTCATTGTTAATTCCATTTCCTAACGATTGCTGGATATATCCACGTGATGAAGACTTTTTGTTATATTCAAGATTTTTGGCAAATGCAAAATATGATATTTGATTAATAGAGATCTTTAAATTATCTTCTAAGAATTTTGACACTTTATCAATAGATTCTTGAGATAAAAATTGTTTTAATTTATAATTAAATAATGAAGTAAGATTGGTAGCCATTGTATATTTTTACCTCCAAATATCATATAAATAGATTATTAACTGTTTTCTCTGCTATAATGGGGTATAAGGAATTAAATGCCAATTTACAACTATTCATAAATGAGAAAAATTCTGGAATTCTATTAATATTACCATTTGAATTCCATGTATAATATAAATTTATCTTATCCTGGTTGATTTGCTTGTTTAGTGAGAAAATAATGTTATTGGCATCCCCATTTTTGATAATGCCTAGGGTTAATATCGCAGTATTATATTTATACTTGTGAAAAAATGATTTCACAGTATAAATATTTTTTTCTGATGGGAATAGTGTTAATATTTTGGAATCTATAATGCCATTTGGAAGAGTATATAAGGCAAGTTTATCGACGTAGAAAAACAACGTCGACATCTCGATTTCTGACATCATAAATGTTATTTTATTTTTGTAATTGTAAGATACGCTTCCAAACGATGATTGGGTGTTGGAAAAACTGGGGGTAAACGAGAAGATTCCTTTCGGATCATAATTACTATATGAAGATTTGTTACTCAACTTGATTTTGGCATCAAAATCAAGTTTCAATACTTTGTTATATACTGATATGGTATGATACACCTTTGAAACATTATTTGATTCTGTACTATCTCTGGCTGTACTGGATTGATAAAACTCCTCAAATTCTAATACTTCTGGAGAAAATGCACCATCTTTAATATCATCTTCTGACATCTTATTTGATACATAATATTCTTCAATAACTGGAGTATTATGTATCTTTCCCTCCTTTCTAAATTGTTGTCAATAATTAAGTATCGAATATATTCTATCATATTAAAATCATATTGTCAATTTATATTTCCAAATCTTAACATTTTAATATAGATATTGAAATTTATATTTGTTATATATTTCACAATCTAAAAATTGAAATTAATTTGACATTGATATATTAAATATCAAATATTATATATCATATATTGAATATCATATATTGAATATTATATACTGAATATTAAATATCATATATTGAATATCATATATTGAATATTA
>CALMHN010000041.1 GCA_937863745.1 uncultured bacterium
TATTTATATTAAAAGTAATATCACGTTTGTAATGGGATTATTATATTTATTAAATATAGTTAATTTATTAAATATAAGTGTTAAAAATAATAAAATGCAAATGATTTCATTAGTTAGTAGTATATTAGCTACGGCAGTATTTAGTTTAAATTTTCAAAAAGCAGAGATTGCTTTATTAATAATACCTATGGTTTTATCAGCCTTGGAGTTATTTATTCATTTAAAAGATGCTTTCTATGGCTCTAATGAGAAAATATTTAAGATAATAGTAAATATCATATATGGAATATTATATATATTCTTAATTAATTCTAAAGGAACAATTTTTGTAATATTTACGTGTGCAATGATATTATTAGTTATTTCTTTGGTATTAACATTTATATATAAGGATAAATATGAAGTTGATATTTTACCTTATAAATTAATTATTACAACAGGTATATTTCTAAATTTATTATTTAATTATATTAATGTTAGTAGTATTTATTCTTGGATTTGTTTAAATATTATTACTTTATTATTAATGTATTTTTCTAAGAATAAGAAATTATCTAAAAAATTTGAAGTTATGCTAGGTATTGAAGTTATATTAAGCATGGTTATTTCTGATAAATATTTTATGAATCAGGGTATCTATGCAATGTATCTTATAATTATTTATTCTATAGATTTATTGGTAGTAATGTTAAATAATAGTTTTAAATCTGAGAATATTGATAAGATATCTTCTATATTGTTGATAATTTTTATGCTTGATGTATTAAGCAAAATTGGTATGTCAAATTTGTATTTATTTATTATTGTAAGTTGTATATTAATGATGCTTTTAATTCTTAATAAAGAAGAAATGTATTATTCCATGATTTTGATTCCAACTTTGTTATTGGTCTTATCTAGTTTTATAATTGAAGTAATAGGTTATGTTGATATATCATATGTAATGATAGAATTATTATTTAGCTTAGGTATGATCTTATTTGCTAACATTGTTATTGGTGAAGAAAAGAGATTATCATTTATTACAACAATGTCATATATAAGTATGGGTTTTATTCTATTAATAAGTCATACTTTAATTACCGAGTTAGTGGTTTTAACTCAAGCTCTTTCAATTATTTTATTTAGTATGAAGGATAAAAAGTATAGGTCTTTATATATTGAAGGTATTGTCTTTGTAGTTATAACTTTATTAATAATATTATTATCAATAAATAATATTCCAGGTATATTTTATTTAATCGTAATTGGTTTAATAATTGTTATTGTAGTACCTATTATTATTTTAAATAGTTTAAAAGACGATAATAAGAAGGAGTAGATTATTATATGAGTAAAAAGGGAAGAGTTAGTAAAATTCAATTATTTTTTAAGAATGAAATGTATGCTTTATTATATCAATTAATAATTGTTCCAGTTCTTATGTATGTTGTATATCAATTGTTTATGAAGAGTTTATCTTTTTCTAACAATGGTATCATGGAAGTATTTTATTTAGTAATATTAATTGGTGTTATGATTGGTACTATGTATATTATAAGTTATATATATAATAATTTGTTTAAAATGCCTGTTGAATATTATGGAATAACAGGAGCTATATTTTTAGGTATAAGTGGTATTTTAAATGCTTTATTTAAGATGAAATATGATGTTCAATGTGCTGATGATACCGTTTCAACTTGTGCTAATGCAATTACTAATATGAGGCTTTCAACATTTATATTAATATGTGTAATTATATTTTATATATTATTTTTGTTAATGCATTTAATAACAAGAAAGAAGAAAGATGCTGAATAAGTATCTTTTTTGTATTAAAGTATGTAAATACATAAATATTTCACATAATATTTATGCAAATTTCATATTTTATTGATATATTGTTGTTAATGAAAGGAAGTGATAAATGTTTGAAGATTCGACTCATTGGTAATGATGGGGAAAAGAGAAAAATAAAGGAGATAGTGAATAATCTTAACTGTAATGTTGATATTGAAGAAATACCGATTCAGGATAAGTTGAAATATAATATAAAATATACACCGGCAATGATTATTGATAATGTGGTTGTTGGTGATTTATCTAAGTTGTCTGATGATGAGTTAAAAGAAATAGTTAATGATTTTCTTGAAACTTAGAGACATGAGTTAGCAAATGCTAACTCTTTTGTTTTATAAAAAAACAGGCTTATTTACCTGCTTTTACTTTTTTTAATTGTTTTCTTTCATTTCTAGCTAATTGTTCTTTTTCTTTATTATAGACAATTATATTTATAATGATAATTGGTATAAATAAGGCACATATTGATAAATTTATTGTTATTGAATTATGGAGATTAATAGCCAATATAAACATCATTACCCAGCACATGATAGATACAAATAAATAATCTAATTTACGATATACTAATGTTGTTAGTGAGAATATTGAAATAAATGATAGAAGGAATAGTATTAGGGCCCACCAAGTGGATGAATAAACACTTTCTAGTAGTTTTTCAACTCCCATGGTTGTTATAACTTCTGAATCAGCATAGTTAAGTGTATCTGTATAAACAAATGATAATATGCATATAATACTTAATATTAATTCTAATATGGTTAATATTATTAAATATTTACTATTTTCTTTAAATAATTTCTTCATCTTGTAATATCCTTTCTTAAAATATTATAACATATATTTATGATATAATAATTAGGAGATGATTTTATGAAAAAAGGATTATTTATTTTTGTAATTATATGTTTATTGTTAATTACAGGTTGTACTAAGAAAAGTAAGAATGAATTAAATGATGATATTTATAAACAAAGATCTAATTTAATACAATCAGTTGGTAAAACAAGTGACAATAAGATTGTTATTAAAGAATTGGATACGGGCAATTATTATATATTTAATATAAGTGGCGATAAAGCCGATGAATATGCTTATTTATTTTATAATAATGGAGATGATTATGAAGCTTCTTTAAATAATT
The DNA here is from genome assembly GCA_937863745.1 of uncultured bacterium. Classification (GTDB taxonomy): domain Bacteria; phylum Bacillota_I; class Bacilli_A; order RF39; family UBA660; genus UBA6985. Next base: position 2,987 of record CALMHN010000041.1, read on the forward strand.
ACTCTTCAACTTTATATGATACAAAAGAATATAAAGATATTTATTGTTTATATATAAAAATAAAAACCATTACTAATAATGAAGATAAAAGTATTAAAGATGTAATATTAGATATGTATAATGATACTTCTAAATATGAAATTATTAACTAAAAAAAGCAAATTTCTTTGCTTTTTATTTTTATAGTTTATCATGGAGTTTTAACATTTCAATTAACATATTATCACGATAAGTTGTAAGGGATTCTTCTGTATTACCTTTATCTGGTTGTCTATTTTTTATTTCCTCAAGAACGCCTTGTTTAGCTATTTCACTAAATTCAGGTGGAAATTCTTTCCAATCAGCCATGTCATTTAACCATAGGGTAATTGAATCATGTAGATGATTCATTAGACCATCAACACCAACTTTTCCACCACCTAGTTCAAATACTAATGATGGTCCCATGATACCCCAGCGAATACCTGGACCATAGGTTACAGCTTTATCTGCATCTTCAATTGTGCAAACGCCTCGCATTACTAGTTCAGCAACTTCACGATATAAAGCCATTTGTAGCCTATTACCAATAAATCCTAATGCTTCCTTTTGAAGAACAATAGGTTCTCTTCCAATCATTGTATAGAAAGCAAGAGCTGAAGTGATTGTGTCTTCACTTGAATGTTCTCCTTTACTAATTTCTACTAGAGGAATTAGATGAGGTGGATTATAAGGGTGTCCTCCAATTATTCTTTCTGGGTGTATAGCATTTTTGGCTATTTCTGTAATTAGTAATCCTGATGTAGATGATGCTATGATAGCAGATGCTGGAGCATATTTTTCTATCTCGGCAATTGTAGACCATTTTACTTCATAATGTTCAGGAACTGATTCTTGAATAAAATAAGTGTTTTCTACAGCTTCTTTCATATCTTTTGTGTAGTGAATTCTATTTTCAATAGATTCTACTTCGTTACTTTGAATAATGTTATTTGATACAAGTGGTTTTAGACTTTCATGTACTCTTGTTTTAGCAAGGTTTAATGAATCATCACTTATATCATATAAATATACATTTAGGCCTTTTAAAGCCATGATTAGAGCATAAGAATAGCCAATTACGCCACCACCTACACATGTTACTTTTTTTATATCTTTTATTTCCATATTTCCATCCTTCATGTACATTTTATCATTGATTGGTTTTGGTGTTTCTTTTTTTAATAAATGTTTACATAAAAAATAAGTAAGGTTAACTTACTTATTTGTATACCAGGTATTATCAATTCTTATACTAGTTGAAACTGGCATAGGATTTGGTAATGGGAAGTTTACTAGAAGAGGTACTTTAAATGCTGTACCAAATACTAATCCCATTCCTGGATGTAATGTTTTTATTTTTTCAATGCTTTCATCTGTTACATTTGATGATATTCCACGAACGATTTCTAGATCATCGGGATAGAATAGTTTAAATACAACGAAGTTTGAACATTGAGATAATGCAGTTTTTGATAATTCATTTGGTCTTTGAGTAATAAATCCAAGGATAGTTCCATATTTACGACCTTCCTTAGTTATTCTATCAAAAATGTTATAACCAATTACTTCAATATCTTTATCATTTTGTACATATCTATGAGCTTCCTCAAGAATTATATGTATTGGATATGATCCACGATTTTCAAGTACAGTTGTATATGTAAAGAATAATTTTGAAAATATTTTTGTTAATGATTTAGCAAATCTATCATCAAGGAATGAAAGGTTTACATCAACCAATTGGCAAGGTTCTTTAGTGTCAGTTGTTGAGAAAAATTGTTCAACAAAGTCGGCTTTTGATATATAGTCGTTAAATTCAAAGAATTTAGCTTCTGAACTATTAATAATGGATTGTAATCTAGATTTTAAAACATTGTTACGATCAAATGATGATTCAGAAGTGAAGGCTCCTTCATTAATAAGAGCAAATTCTAGAGCATAGTATAAATCACTTAAAGTATAAGTTAGATCAGGATCCATTGGTACTTTATCAATGTCAACTTTTGTTTGTCTTTGTAAATATTCAATTACAAGATTCATGGCATTAATTTTACCTTGGTCATCAATATTTAAACATTGTCTTAATGTTCTATCATATCCTGGTTGCCTAATTAAGGAGTTTAGGTTTAACGTTTCTGTATTGTATGAAGATAATACAGAAATTACTTGATCTCTTATTTGTGTTGATGACTTACCTGATGATAAGATATCCAACAAAGTTCTTGCAATTATATCGTTTTTATATTCTACAGCTTTTTGGTCTTTTGATTTAAATACTTTAACTAGATCTATTGCTTTAGCTAGAACTGGTATTTGATCAGCACCAGTTGCTCCAAGAAGGATGGCTAAGTCATCAGCTTCAAGGAAATAAGCGGGGATTGTTAATAAGGAATCACTTCCAAATTCTTGTTGGGTAGTTAATTTCTTAAAATGTAATCCAGGGAATCTATTCATTTCATTGAAGGTATTATAATATTCTCCATAGACATCTAATAAACATAAATGAGCATTTACTGGTACTTCATTTGATGATGTAAAGAAGACATTTTGAATTAATCTAGCTAAACCACATGATTTACCGGATCCAGTGTTACCAATAATAGCAAAGTGATTTGCAAAGAAGTTATTTAAACTAGATGTAATTACATAATCTTTATATATAGGTGATGTTCCAAATAACAAATTTTCTTTTGCTAAATAGTTTTGTGAACCAAGAATAGATTCTAGTTCTGACTTAAAAATAATTCTAGCTGTAGAATTCATTGATGGTTTTTTTAAAACGCCATTAGAAAATTTACCATTGGTAATTTCACCAATAAGCTGAATAATTATTTGTTTAGCATCAATACCAATTATTTCGCCAACGATTTTATGATCGGGCTCAGGGAATACGACGTGATAACCAATGTAATTTGTATCAGCGACTCCTTTTTTATTTTCAACATATATTTTTGAGCTATCAAAGCCCAAGATAATACCAAACATATAATCACCTTTATTATTCTATAATATTAGAATAGCAAATTTTACTTTTTTTTACTAGATAAATATTAAAAATAGATATCATTTTTTGTGAAATTTTGGTCATTATGGCTAAATATATGTTATTATAGATTCTAATATTTAGGAGGTAAACAATGAAAAGTAGTATTAAATGGCAATATTTGAGAGATTTTTTCAGTATCTTTATTCCTATTTTAGTAATTGAAGTTATATTTAGATTAATTGCTAATAATGATATTTTTGATTTATCTTTAATAAGAATTATTATTGGAATCTCAGTAATTGCAAGTTTATTAACTTTTATTTATCAAATGCTACCTAATTGGACAAGAAAGTTAATTACTACTTTAGTTGTATTATTTGATGCAATATATGCAATAGCTCAGTTAGGGTTCTATAATTTTTTGGGTGTTTATATTTCTTTACAAAATACTTCTCAGTTAGGTGCTGTGACAGATTATATTAAGGATTTTATTGCTAGTTTTAAGTGGTATTATTTTTTACCTTTTATTGGATTATTTATATCCATAATGTATTCTATTTTTGTTTATAAGAAGATTGAAAGTCATGATAAAGTAAATTTGTTTAAGCATTGTCTTATATCTTGTTCATTAACTGTTTTACTTGTAGTTTCCTATTATTTAACTTTAACAATGAATGTTTTTGAATCTGAGATAACATCAATGAGTAATTTGAATTTGTTTTTGACAGCTTCTAATTCATCATATGGTGTTTCTAAATTTGGTACAACAATGTTTTGGTTAACCGATGTAAGAGAACTTGTTAAACCAATTAAGGTGGAGAATCAATATATAGTTGATAATATTGATGAGGAAGAAACCGTTAGTGATAATTCAAGGACAATTGACGATTCACGTTGGAATGAAGTTATTGATAATACTGATAATAGTGATTATCAAACATTAAATAATTATTTTATTAATCAGGATATAACAGATATGAATGATTATACAGGTTTATTTGAAGGAAAAAATGTAATATTTATTTTAATGGAGTCAGTTGATGATATATTTGTTGAGTACCCTCAGTATTACCCTAATTTTGCTAAAATAATTAATGGTGGATGGTATTTTGATAATAATTATTCTCCAAGAAATTCCTGTGCTACATTAAATAACGAGTTCAGTGGAATGACTTCATTATATTCAATAAGTAATATATGTACTGCAAAGACTTATTCTGATAATACTTATTATGAAGATGTATTTAATTTATTCAACGATACAGGTTATAAGACTTTTTCAGCTCATGATTATACTGAGCATTACTATCCAAGAAATTTAATTCATACAAATATGGGAAGTGGGCATTACTATGGTGTTGAAGAATTAGGCATTACTTATAGTGATGAATATCGTGATTGGGCTAATGATGATGAATTCTTTAGCAAGGTATTAGATATTATTTCTAATGATACAAGCGATGGTTCTAATTATATGTCTTGGTTAACAACAGTTTCTTCGCATCAACCATATAATGTTGATAGTGTTCAAGGAAATGCTTATTATAGTATGACTGATGGTACAGGATTACCTGATGATGTTAGACATTATATGTCAAAACTTAAGATATTAGATAATGCTTTAGGTATATTGTTAAATGGCTTAGAGGAAAAAGGGACTTTAGATGATACGGTGTTGGTGTTATATGGTGATCATTACCCATATGGTATAAGTACAAATAATTTAAATGAGGCTTTAAGCTATGATACATCTCTCGATATGAATGCTGAAAGAGTGCCTTTTGTTATATATAATTCCGAAGTCACAACTGGAGTAAAATATCATCAATATACAACTTATGTTAATATATTACCAACAGTTGCTAACTTATTTAATTTAAATTATGATCCTAGAGTTTATATGGGAACTGATTTATTTTCTGATGATTATAATTCTATGTCTGTTTTTGCCGATGGAAGTTGGAAAAATGAATATGCTTATTACAATGCTTCAACTGGCGAGGTTAAATATTATAAAGAGCATTATAGCAGTAGTGACATTCAAAGAATAAATAGTATTATTCAAGCCAAATTAGAGATGAGTAGTTTGGCTATTGAGACTAATTATTTTAATTATTTAGAAAATTCATTAAATAATTTTGATAAAGAAATTAGTGATTCTGAATTGTGCTATACAAAATATAAAGATTATTATATTGAGGAATATGGCGATGATTATGATGGGGAAGTGGAATAATTTCTTCCCTTTTTCGTAATTGAAGTCTATAATTAATTATAAGGAGATTGTTATGATAGATTTTTTAAAGAAGAATAAAGAGAAAATAAAATATATTATCATAGGATTAGTTATTGGACTAATTATTATGGGAATTATATGGCCTAAAGAGTCAGCTAAATTAAGCGATGGTTCTAATGTGGTAGTTGAGGCTGGGGATGTACAAATATCTGCTGATCAATATTTCAAAAAATTAAAAGATAATGATAATTTAAAGTATTTATTACGTATGTTAGATTTATCTTTAACTAAGGAAATATATACTGATGCTGATAGTGATGCATCTGATTATGCAACTAAACAATATACATCAAGTTATAATTTATATAGTCAATATGGCTATAGTGAGACCCAATTCTTATCAATGGCTGGGTATTCATCAAAAGATGCATTCTTAGATTATTTGAAAGATGATTATTATTTACAAAAGTATGAAGGTGATTATGTATCTACATTAATTAGTGATTCAGATGTTCAAACATATTATGATGAAAATGCATTTGGACCTAAGAGATTATATATATTCTCATCTACTACAAGTTCTACTGATCTTGAAAGTGTTAGAACTGCTTTAAAGGCTGGTAAATCTGTAAGTGATATTAAGAGTACTTATACAAATGTTGTAGTTAATGATATGTCTACAGTATATTTTACTGATTTAGGTAATTATTCTAGTTCAATGACATCTTATATTAAGACGTTAGGTAAAGGTGAATATACTAAGGTATTTTCAGATGATACTTATGGTTATGTCGTTTTATATGTTTCTGAAGTTGGAGATAAACCAACATTTGATGATTCTAAAGACAATATTAGAAGTGCTTTAGTTACCCAAATGGAAACAAGTGATTCAAATATGATGTATGAAGCAATGATTCATTTACAAACAGAAAACAATATTAAATTTGCAGATGATGATATTGAATCTGCTTATAAAACTTATGTAAAGACCTATAATAAGGCTAGTACAAGTAGTTCAACAGAAAGTTAATTCTTTTCTGTTTTTTTTATTAATTTATGTATGGTATAATTTAATAGGTGAATAAAGTGAATAAAAAATTAATTATAAAAGGGCATGATAAAAATATTTTTGTTATGTTTTGGAATTTTTGTTGGAATATCTATTATAAAAATCCGGAAGTTTGGAATTATTTAATAGTTGGAGGCTTAACTACAGTTGTAAGTTTAGGTGTTAAATTAGGCCTATTATATACGGTTTTAAATGCTAGTAATCCTGTTCAATTACAAACTGCGGTTATTATTGCTTGGATTTGTGCTGTAGCATTTGCATATGTTACTAATAGAGTATTTGTTTTCCATTCTAAAAACACTAATTATCTTAAAGAAATTGTTAATTTTGTTGGTGGAAGAATTTTAACTTTGCTAATGGATATGTTTATAATGTGGTTCTTTGTTACTTTCTTAGGATTAGATTCTAATATGTGGGTATTTATTTGGAATATGGTAGATCAAATTCTAATTACTATAGGTAATTATGTAATAAGCAAAGTATTTGTTTTCAAGAAGGAGGAAAAATGATGTACGATTATTTAATAGTTGGTGCCGGATTATTTGGTGCAACAGTTGCTAATAGAGCACATAAAGAAGGAAAAAAGGTCCTTGTTATTGATTCAAGAGATCATATAGCAGGTAATGTTTATACTAAAAATATTGAAGGAATTAATGTACATCAATATGGAGCTCATATATTTCATACGAATTATAAAGATGTTTGGGATTATGTTAATTCATTTGTAGAATTTAATAGATATACTAATTCTCCTGTAGCTAGAATAGGTAATGAAATATATAATATGCCATTTAATATGAATACATTTTCCAAAATATGGAATGATGTTTTTACACCTGAAGATGCTATGAGACATATTAATGAAGAAAGAAAAGAAATGGATGGTAAAGAACCTTCTAATCTTGAGGAACAAGCTATAAGTTTAGTAGGTAGAACTATTTATGAAAAGTTAATTAAAGGTTATACGGAAAAGCAATGGAATAGAGATTGTAAAGATTTACCAGCATTTATTATTAAGAGATTACCTGTACGATTAATTTATGATAATAATTATTTTAATGATAAATATCAAGGTATACCAATTGGTGGTTATACTAAATTAGTCGAAGGTATGCTTGATGGTGTTGAAGTTAGATTAAATACTAATTTTTTTGATGATGTCGAAGGATATAAGAAAATGGCTAAGAAGATTGTTTATACAGGTATGTTAGATGAATACTTTGGGTATCAATTGGGTAGATTGGAATATCGTTCTTTAAGATTTGAAACAAAGATATTAAATGTTGATAATTTTCAAGGAAATGCTGTCGTAAATTATACAGGTCATGAGGTTGATTATACAAGAGTAATTGAACATAAACACTTTGAGTATGTAAAAGATAATAATAAGACAGTTGTTACATATGAATATCCTGATGACTGGGATCCAAGTAAAGAAGCTTATTATGTAATTAATGATGATAAAAATAATAAATTAGCTGATGAATATCGAAAACTTAAAGATAAAGAAGAGAATGTTATATTTGGTGGTAGATTAGCCGATTATAAATATTATGATATGGATGATGTTATTAAGAACGCTTTAAGTATTGAATTGTAAACTTTAAATAAAAAAAGCATCTCTAACGAGATGTTTTAATTTTTTATTATGCAGTTGGTGTTACATTGTTAAGAAAAGCATTAATTGCATTTGTATCTAAGTCACCCTTAGTATCTTCAGGCTTTTCTTCATCTGAATCATTTAATACTTTTAATAACTCATCAACATTGAAGTCATCATCATCATTTTGGATGCTTTCTACATTTTGATTTATTGTTGGTACAACTGTTGGAGTAGATTCATTAATTTCACTTACTTGAGCAGGTGTTTCAACAGATACTTTAGAACTTTCGTCAGTTGTTACTGCTAAATCTGGCATATCAATCTTTGGTATTTCCATTTCTGGAGTTTCCATCTTTGGTGTTTCAATTACCATTGGTTTAGTTTCTTCAACTGGAGTTAGAGAAGCACTAAAGTTATCAATAAAATCTTGGCAGTCATTAATAATTTTAGTTAGTTCATCTTGTGCTTGTTTAATATCTTCTTCGCTTGTTGCATGTTTAATATTATAAGCAATAGATTCCCTTTCTTGTCTTAAAGCGTCTCCATAAGCTTTAGCTTCAACATATTTTTCTCTATGGTTAGCCCAGGCTTTCTCTTGTAGATTATTAATAGCATTATTAGATTCTTCTAGGACATCATAATTCATATCTTCAATCCTCCTATATTAACATTATAGCATTTTTTAACCTTTAGTAAATATGTATTTCTTATTAAAAAATTAATTTACGCAAAAGTTTAAAATAATGATATAATATAATTGTAGTAGCAATATTGGAATGAGGTGCTTTACATGGCTAGACGTAAATGTGAATATGTTAATGAAGATATAAAATTACTAGAATTGGATTCTTCTATTGAAAACAAACTTAATGATAGTGGATTAAAGACAATTGGCGATGTTTGGGCTTCTAATCGAAAGAGTTTAAAGGCTTTGGGATTAAGAGATATGGAAATTAAACAAATTATTATTAAATTACAATTATTAGGGTTGGATTTAAATAAAAAGATTTATAATTAAGCAAGAAATATCTTGCTTTTTTTGTATAGTATTTTGATATTTTATTTGCTATAATTAGTTTAATATTAGGTTAGTAGACTAAAAGAGGGATTATTATGGAAATTAAGGAATTTAGAAAAAAATGTATAGTACAATGTGATCGAGCATATCTCGATAAATTATTTGGCGCGATTATGGGATCAAAATCGCCTTATGATACTGAAATTAGGGATTTAGTTAATTATCGTGAGGATAGCGTTACTAGTTATGATAAGTTGGCTATTGCTAATTTTGTATATAATATGGTTCCTAAGATGATTAGGTCTATTGATAGAAGTCAATTAGGTAATTATACGGGTAAAGAGAACATTCAAAAGAGTATTTCTAAATCAGTTATGCATAAAAACACTTTCGTTTTAGATTCTAATACTTTATTTCCTAATGTTCCTGAGTTTATTGATAGAGAACCTATTGAGCATGAATTAGTTTTAAATTTTAAAGATTATAATAGTGCTTTAAAAGCCTGTGAGAATTTATTTAATGATATGGTCGAGGCTAAAATTCCTTTTAATTTAGTATTAATGAATCCTATTAGAAAAGGTACAAATCTTACTGATGGATATTCATATAGATTATTTGTTGATACATCTTCTGCTTGTTTAGATAGAACAATTAATCTTATTTCCTCTAAAATAGTTAATAATAAGATGTATGATATGGAATTAAGAGCACCTTCTATGGCATATGCTAATGTTGATAATCAATTAGGATATAGTTCAGTTGGTGAAAAAGGTGATATCTTATCTAAGATAAGTAATGTTATTTCTAAAAGTGTTGATAATGATATTAAAACTTATGATGATAGACATAAGGATGTTGTTTTAGACCTTTTGCCTAATTGGACTTCAAGAATTGAAAGTTTAAATAAAATTAAACAGGTAGATGCTGGAGCATTTGATCAAATCATTGGTCATGTTGGTATTTATATAGGACAAACTGATTTAACTTTACATGATTTATTTATGTTAGCCGATGTTAATAAGAGTCTTATTCATACATATGGTGAAGATTTAGACATAGAAAATCTTGATAAAGCTAAAGAAGAAATTCCAGAAAATAAGAAAGCTAGTCCTTTTACTGCTAAACCAGATATGGGTAATACAGTTGCTGAAGAGGATAGTTCTTTAGAATTAAATGATAAAGAAAAAGCAGATTTATTAGATAATATTAAAGATGATAATAGTGAATTAAAACCTGAAAGTATTGAATCAGAAAATGATAAAGAGGGATCTGATATTGATACCCCAATTGAGGATATTGATTTAGCAAAACCTGAAGTTGAAGATTCTACTGAGGAAGAAAATACTAAATTAGATAATCATGAGATTGAAGAACCTTATTTAAGCGAATTATCAAAAGAAGATAAAAAAGAAGAAGTTGATGAGGAAGTTAAAGTTGAAGGACCTTTGCTTAAAACAAATCCTATGACTAAAAAAGATATCTATGATTTATTGAATGGTATTCCATTATCTGGATCTAGTGCTGATAAGAAGAGTTATGCTCAAGAACTTGATGATAGTGCCGTGATTGATAAACCTGATAATGCTCAAGAAAATATGACTAATGTTTCTGATGATGCAGGATTAGATAAAACTGCTCAAGAACTTGATGATAACTCCGTGATTGGTAAACCTGATAATGCTCAAGAAAATATGACTAATGTTTCTAATTATGCAACTCTTGATAATCCTGCTCAAAGTTTAGATAATAATGCTGTTATTGGTAAACCGGATGATCTTGCACCTCAAGCTCCTGTATCTTTAAGCGATATGGATAAAGTTGCTGAAGAACTTGATAGCAATACAAAAATTGGTGTTGCTGATTTACAAAGTGAAGCTCATAAATCTGTAGATGAAGCATTACTTGGTAAAGATACTGAAGAAGAAAAGTCTAATGATGATAATAAAATTAAAGTTGTAAATAAGAGACCTCGTAGAAATCTATTAAATAAAGTTGTAAATCGTTTATTTGGTAAAGGTAATGCTGTTCCAACTAGAACTACTGAGGATAGAGATGTAGAAAATCCAAAACTTCTTAATTTGGGTGACTTACCTGATGAGGTTGTAGATAAAAAAGTTGAAGAAAACCTTCATACTTCTAAAGATTATGAAGATGAAGAAAAGAATTCAACTACTCCAGTTGTACCTGATGCTCCTAAGCATGTTGAACAAACTGAGGGTGCTCAAGATGAAGAAGTTGTAAATAAAGTATTAACTAATGTTGATAATTCTTCTAATTATTCAACTGAATCTATAAATATTAAACCTGTTGGAACTGATACAAGCGTTATTAATGCTTTAACTCCTCAAGAAATTAGTTCGGTTTTAGCATCAAAGAAAGTAATTGATCCTAAACTTAGATTACAATATGAGACATTATGTTCAAATTATAATAATGTTAACGTTGTAGCGGGAAATGGAAAAACGGAAAGCCTTGTAGACTTCCTAATTGATAATGATACTTTAAGTAAGATTCCTTTGGATTCTGTTGTGGTTAATTCTGATGATGAAGAAATGTCTGGTAAAGACTTTATATTACAAGATTTAATTCCTTCTATTTCGGCTAATACTGCTGATAATGTATTAACTACTGATGAGGTAATTAATAGACATGTTAAGAGAATTAGTACTCGTAAAGATGAAGAAGAAATAGCAAAAGAACCTGAAAAACATACAGGATTCTTGAGAAGATTGTTTCATTAATATTTGAATGGATAAAAAGAGGTTTATATGGATTATGATATTTCAATTAACAAAGTTAATTTAAGTACGCATATAATCAATGAAATTAAAAGAATTGATGATATTGAAGGTAAAAGAATCCATGATTTATCTTGGTATGTTGGTAGATATTCAAGCGATGATGTTGTATATACTTTAAATGATAAAGATGAAATTGTTGGTTACTTATTAGTTGCTGGCATTTCTAAACAATTATATAAAGAAATTAAATCTGGAAAGTTTGATGATAATATAGAATTTGATTCAAAGTATTTTATACCTAAATCAAAGTACAAATATATAGATTCTATTAATATATTAGATAAATATCGTAATAAAGGTTATGGTACTAAATTACTTTATGAAGCATTAAAGGATAATAACATTAGAGTTATTGCTGTTGCCGATTCGGTTGGTGGTTATAATTTAGCTAAAAAACTTATGATTAACACAGGCAAAACTAATGCTAGTAAGATATTTGAAAAAAATACGGAAATTGATAAGAATACATTAATAATAGCATTGCTTGCTGCGATACTTGTTATGTATGCATTATTTATGTTTAGTGTATTTACAGGATTTAGATAATCCTGTTTTTTCTTGGAAAATTGACAAAATAAAAAAAATAGATATAATACGTATCAATCGGGGGTAAATATGAAATCTATTAAAGAAGAAACTATTAGCAAAATAGAAAATAGGATAAGTAATTTAAATATCAATGATAAAGATATTATTGTTGATAAAGTAAAAGATTTAAACATAAAAAAAGTATATGCTTTTAATAAGTATTTAAGTAAATTAAATTTAAATATATCTAATGGGGAACTAAATAGTATTGTTAGAAAGGAAATTAGTAGTCTTTAATATTTGACAAAAAAGAAAATTTATATATAATAAAGACTATTGAAAAAGGGGAAATTAAGATGGCAAGTTTTTATGAAGATTTAACTGATTATGATATAAGAGAGAATAGTAATTCTTTAGAAGGTTCTGTTAAAAAGTTTTTAAGTGGATATATTACTGATACAGATAATATAACTTATGAATTATTATTAATAGATTTATTAAAACAAATTAGAGATTTACATATTAATTCTTTATCTTGTGAATCATCTATTAAGATGACTAAAAAGGCTTTAGATGAAAGTTTGAAAAAAGCTAAGTTTAATTTAAATCAATATCAAAATGCTACTGAAACAACTAATTCTTTAAATAAATCAGCAATTGAGGCTACTCCTGAAGAAGCTTTAGTTATGAGAAATGTATGTGATTATTTATTAACTGGAGTTATGCGTGATAATTTAGGTGCTTATGAAGTTAATTCTCGTGATGTTGAAAGATTAACTAATAATTTAATTGATTTAAGAAATAATAAAAAGAATATTGATAGTACTATGTCTAAAAAGATTGATGAACTATTAGCTACTTATTATTTAATTGATGGTTATGGTATTGATCCATTAAAACAAATTTATAGTAATTCAAAAGTTATGAAGGATTTAACTTATAAAGAAGCTAATCCTGATAGTACATTAGCTACTTATTTACATTATGCAATAACAGGTATATTTGGTGATGCTGACAATGATTTTCATATTACTAATCAAATAATTGGAATTATTGCTAAAGAAAATAGAAATTTAATAGATACTTATAAATTTGTTGGTGATATTGCTAAACAATGTGAACAACCTATTGCTGGTAATATTCCTAAACAAATTAAAGAGTATGTTGATGTTCATGACTTCACTGATTCAGAAAAATATCTTCTATGTAAAAGAGCAGCAAATAATATTAGATTAAGAAAAAACTTTAATAGAAAGTAATAATAAAACTATAAAAGAAATTTTATAGTTTTTTTCATTTTATTTTCACTTTACGTTATTATCATATGATTATGAAAAAGAAAAAGAAGATTTTAATTTTTATGTTCTTATTTTCATTAATCTCTTTTGGATTAATCTTTTTTTGTGATAAAGAAGATTATGAAAACAGTAATGTTGATGCTGCTACAACAATAGCTGCTGAAAATGAGTATGATTACTATTCTTGTATTTATTATACTTATTCTGGTATTGAATCCTATGATGATGTAAATGCTGCTATTAAAGATTTGGAATCATATTTGGCTAGTTATGATGTATCAGTTTATTTTGAAGATCCAGTTACTGGTTTTTCATATTCTTATAATGAAGATGATATTTATTATGCAGCGTCTACTATTAAATTAGTTGCAGCTTTATATTTATATAATATGGCTGAGAATGGTAGTGTTAATCTTGATGATACTTTAGTCTATACAAGTAGTTATAAATATGACTCGTCTATTGATATGGAAAAATATTCATATGGTACAAGTGTATGTATTAGAAATCTTGTTAAATATGCTGTTGAAGATAGTGATAATTCAGCATATAGAATGTTGTTAGATTATATTGGATTTGATAATTTGAAGGCATATGGCAATAGTTTGGGTGCTCAATATACATTAGTTGGTGGAGATAACTATGGTGAAATAACTGGTAATGATGCTATAGCTTATTTAAATGAACTTTATGATTATTTTGAAACAGAAACGACATTAGCTGTTGAATTACAAAGTTATTTCATTGTTGCTGATGAGAATTATTTAGATTTTTCTGATGCTCAAGCAGCTAGTAAATATGGTGAATATTCTGAGTTCCATAACGAATTGGGAATTGTATATATTGATAATCCTTATTTGATTTCTATATTAACTCGTGAAGGAGATAATGAAGAATTAAATGAGACAATTAATGCCAAGGTTAGAAATATAATTGAGTTATTTTATGCTCATAGAAATTCTATTTGTCGTGCTTCAATGTACGACTAATTTCACATAAAAGTCACATAAATTTCATGAATAATTCTTTAGATGTTCATATAAAGTTCATTCCTTTAGTTTAATATTAAACGTGACAAGGAGGAAAATATGAATATAGAAATATTTAGACGTGTTGAACAAAAATATTTATTAAGTAAAGAACAATATATTAAATTAATGGATAGAATAAGTTCTCATGTTGAAAAAGATAAGTATTATAAATCTACAATATGTAATGTATATTTTGATACAACTAATTCAGATTTGATTGTCACTTCTTTAGAAAAACCTTTATATAAAGAGAAGGTTAGATTAAGAAGTTATGGTGTTCCCACGATTGATTCTACAGTGTTTTTAGAGATTAAAAGCAAATATAAAGGAATTGTAGGAAAACGTCGTGTTTCGTTTAAATTAAAAGATTTTTATGGGTATTTAAACGATAATACATATCCTGATTGTAATAAACAAATAATGAGTGAGATTGATTATGTATTTAAATACTATAATTTAGTACCTAAGTTATTTTTAGCTTATGATCGTTTGTCTTATTATGATAAAGATAATAGTAATTTTAGAATTACTTTTGATAGAAATATTAGAAGTAGAGATAATAATTTAAATATTGAAAATGGAGATTTTGGAGATTTATATTTTAATAATGATGAATGTCTTATGGAATTAAAGACACTTAATGCTTTACCTTTGTGGTTTGTAAGTATTATGTCTGAATTAAAAATATATCCAACATCATTTTCTAAATATGGAAGCATATATTGTAAAAATTTGAAGGAGGAAATTTATGTTTGATAGTATTTTAGGAACAAGTTTGACAGTAAGTAATTTTGCTGTTTGTATATTGGTGGCTTTAGGGCTTGGATTAGTTGTAGCCTTATTGCATATGAAGTCAGTAAAATCTAATAAGAATTTTATAACGACTTTATTTATATTACCTGCTTTAGTTACAGCGGTAATATTATTGGTTAATGGTAACTTAGGAACAAGTGTCGCGGTTGTTGGTGCATTTTCTTTAGTAAGGTTTAGAAGTATTCCTGGTAATTCTAGAGAAATACTTGATGTATTCTTTGCTATGGCAATTGGATTAGCTGTAGGTACAGGTTATATTGCCTTTGCAGTTGCTTTTACGGTAGTGTTATCAATTGTATTTTATATTGTTGATACAACTAGAATATTTACTAATGAAAGTAATGAAAAAATATTAACAGTTTTAATACCTGAGGATTTAGATTATACTGATTGCTTTGAAGAGTTATTTAGAGCTTATACAGATAAATATGATTTAATTAAAGCTAAAACTGTTAATATGGGATCTGTATTTGAACTTACATATTCTATTAATTTAAAAAAAGATATTAATGAAAAGGAGTTTATTGATAAGTTAAGGGTGAAGAATGGTAATTTGAAAGTATCGCTTACTCATCCACTTATTAATGAAGAATTATAGATTATATGAATAAGAAAATAATTATAACTTTAGTTGTTGTATTAGTATTATTAATTGGCTGTGTTTTATATCTATATAAGGATAAAATAATGAATGCTTTAAGTACTAATGAATCTACAATGGAAGTTACAGATAGTGATGCTATTATGGTTACAACTACTTCGGATACAGAAATGGATTCGGATATTGATTGGTCTAAATATAGCACGACTAATGTTACTTTAGATGGTGATTATACAATTACATCTGGTGGTATTTATAGTTTTACTGGTAGTACTAGTGATGGATCAATAATAGTTAATACAACTGATAATGTTAAAATAATTTTAAATGGAGTTGAAATTACTAGTAGTGATTCACCAGCAATTAATGTTGTTAATGCTAAGAATGTATATATAGAATTAAATGGTACAAATACATTAAGTTCTACAACTACTTCTGAATTGGATGGATGTATTTATTCAAAAGACGATTTATTAATTTATGGAGATGGTACATTAAATATTAATTCTAACTATGATGGAATTGTATCTACTGATGATTTAGTAATTAAATCAGGTACATATAATATTAAATCTAGTGATGATGGTATTAGAGGTAAAGATTCAGTTACTATCTATGGTGGTACATTTACAATAAATGCATCTGGTGATGGTATAAAGACTACAAATGAAAAAGAAAAGGGAAGCATTACTATAAAAGGTGGAACATTTACGATTAATGCTGTTAATGATGGTATTCAATCATCAAGTACAATTAATATTAGTGATGGTAAATTCACGATAAAAACTTCTAGTACTTCAAGTACTGAAAGTGCAAAAGGTATAAAAGCTACAGGTGATTTACAAATTTCTGGTGGTACTTATAATTTAACAACAACAGATGATTCTATTCATAGTAACGGTAGTGTTTCAATTACAGGTGGTACATTTACTATTTCATCAGGCGATGATGGTATTCATGCTGATTCAACGGTCATTATAGATGATGGTACAATTACTATCACTAAGAGTTATGAAGGTATTGAAGGTGCCTACATTACAATAAATGGCGGAACTATTAAGGTTACTTCTTCTGATGATGGTATAAATGTATCTGATGGTACAAGTTCTACTGGAATGGGTGGAAATACATCTAGTTCTTCAATTTATTTAAAGATTACTGGAGGCAACATTTATGTTAATGCAACTGGTGATGGTTTAGATGCTAATGGTAGTATTTATATTACTGGAGGAACAGTTTATGTGGATGGACCAACTGCTAATAATAACGCCGCAATAGACTATGATTCAAAGTTTGAAATTACTGGAGGAACAGTTATTGCTGTAGGCTACTCAGGCATGGCTGAAAATGCAACAAGTGCTACACAAGCTACAGTTTTAATTAATTTATCTACTGCATATTCAAAAGCATTTACTTTTGGAGGTATTACTTATACTCCAAGCAAGTCGTATAACTCTGTATTTATATCATCAAGTGAATTAAGTGTTGGTAGTTCCTATAGTTTAACTATAGGAGGCTCTACAGTTTCAACTGTAAGTCTATCTAGTACAATTACTTCATCTGGAACTTCTTTTGGTATGGGTGGAGCACCTTCAAATGGAGGAGGTAGACGTTAGTGAATAAAATAGCTTTAATTCCAACTTATGAACCTGATGAAAAACTTATAAAGTTAGTTGATGATTTGGTTGATAATGGATTTGATGTAATAGTTGTGGATGATGGCTCTGGTAAACCATATGAGCCTATATTTAACAAATTAAATAATAAAATTAAAATGATATCATATCAAGAAAATAGAGGTAAAGGTTATGCTCTTAAAAGGGGCTTAACTTTTATCCAATTTGCTTATGCTAATGATCCTTATATTGTTGTCACAATGGATTCGGATGGACAACATACTATAAATGATGCTTTAAAACTCGTAAAAGAAGTTGAAGGTAACGATGAATTATTAGTTCTTGGTAGTAGACCACGTAATGGTAATATTCCTGCTAGAAGTAAAATTGGTAATGATATTACAAGATTTATTTATAAACTAATAACTGGTGTTGATATTTATGATACTCAAACTGGTTTAAGAGCATTTTCTAATAAACTTATGGATTACATGTTACAAGTTAATGGTAATAGATATGAATATGAAATGAATGTTTTGTTAGGTATAAATAAAAATAATATAAAATATAAAGAAATAAAAATCGAGAGTATATATATTGATAACAATTCTGGTAGTCACTTTAATACATTTAAGGACTCGTTTAGGATTTATAAAGAGATAATTAAATTTTCTTTATCATCTTTAGCAAGTTTCTTTTTGGATTATTCATTATATGCTTTATTATTATTAGTCTCTAATGATGTAATAATTGCTAATATATTAGCGCGTGTTGTAAGTGCGACATTTAATTATAATGTAAATAGAAATATAGTATTTAATAGTGAAGATTCAATATATAAATCTGGTAGTATGTATTTATTATTAGCTTTAGTTATATTGATCATGAATACTTTATTGCTTTCATTATTTGTAAGTCTAGGTATTAATTCTTTATTAGCAAAAGTAATAGTAGAAGTATTGTTATTTTCTGTTAGTTGGATAGTACAAAAGAAATTAATATTTAATAGTAAGAAGGTGCTTGTAAGTGAAAAGTAAAATTTTTAGATGTATATATATTGTTGGTGTACTTGCATATTCAATATATGTACTACTAGATACTTTTGTGATTACACATGTTTATTCAAGTGTGTCATCAAGTAGTTCTAGTTCATCTTCTAGTTCAACAAGTGCTTCAACGGTATCGGCCACTACGGCTGTTTCTACTGGAACAGTAGTATCTACCTCAACTTATTATAAAGATTATAATATTGAGATAACAATAAAAGAATATACTGTTGATAATACGGAGGTGTATGTAGCTGATGTTCAGGTTAATGATTCAAGTTATTTGAAGACAGCATTGGCTAATAATTCGTATGGAAAAAATGTAACAGCATATACTTCAACTACAGCAAGTAGTGTTTCAGCATTACTTGCAATCAATGGAGATTACTATGGTGCTCAAGAATCTGGGTATGTTTTAAAAAATGGTGTTATATATCGAAGTACTTCTGATGGTGGAGAAGACCTTGTAATTTATAAGGATGGATCTTGGAAGATAATTAATGAAGATGATATTTCATGTGAACAATTATTAGAAGATGGAGCTTATAATATATTATCATTTGGTCCTGCTTTAGTTGAAAATGGAAGTGTTTCCGTTACTACTTCAGAAGAAGTTGGTAAGGCGATGGAATCAAATCCTAGAACAGCTATTGGTATTATTAGTGAAAACCACTATGTATTTGTAGTATCTGATGGTAGAACTGATGAATCAGAAGGATTAACTTTATATGAATTAGCAGAATTCATGAAAGGATTAGGATGTACAACGGCTTATAATTTAGATGGTGGAGGTTCTTCAACAATGTACTTTAATGGTGAAGTAATAAATAATCCAACAACAACAGGAACTACGATTGCCGAAAGAAAGGTAAGTGATATTGTTTATGTTGGATATTAATATAATAAAAAAACGAACAATTAAATATTTATTATTAACCATATTTGTACTAATATTTTCACTAATATATGAACACTTTAGTTTTGGTGTCATATCTAATTATATGGTGTTTGCATTTATATTTCCTTTATGTGGATTAGTTATTAATTTTATAATGTTAGTAATTAAATCGAAAAGAGTAGGAGAATTTCAAGCATCCTTATTTGATATGAGTATGTTAACATTCACTTTAGGTTGTATTATTCAAGGTATTATAGAAATATATGGGACAACAAACAGTCTTATAATTAACTTTAAATATGCTGGAATTACATTACTTATATTGTGTTTGGCAACTACGCTTATTAATATGGGTAAGAAGATAAAAAGGAATGACTTGAAAGTCATTCTTTTTTTGTTGATTTATTATTAAATATTTGGTATATTATTAGTGCGTTGATGAAATGCAGGTGTGGTTCAATGGTAGAATGCGACCTTGCCAAGGTTGAGACGGGAGTCCGATTCTCCTCACTTGCTCCATTTGTAAAAATCGTCGGAACAACCGATGTTGAGATAAAGCTTAATTCGAAAGAATTAAGTTTTTTTGTGTTTAAGAAAGGTTGTGATGATATGTTAAATATTATTAAAGAAAAACTTGATTTAAGCCCTAATTTAAAGAAAAAGATTGATTGGGCTAAGAATTATACTTCTACTTCTATAATGTTAAAGAAAGGTCATTTAATTAGATTAGAACCTAGTAATCTTGCTTATGTAGATCCACACAAAGTAATTATTAATGATTATACTTTCCTGTTCTTCAATGGTGTTGATACTTTTTATATTAATAATCTTAATAATAAACATAATTTATCTGAATTAGAAAAATACTTTAAACTAGCTAAATGCTCTTAATACTATTCCCTCAATAAGGAATTGACAAATATTTAAAAAGTGATATTATAAATAACCAATGAAAGAGGTAACTCTAGAAATGGAGCTACATCTATGATAATAAAACACAAGATATCGAAAATTT
>CALMHN010000042.1 GCA_937863745.1 uncultured bacterium
CAGTCGCTGCTATCCCAGCTCCTATATTTTCAAAATGTACATCCCAAGTTGAAGCGCTTATTGTTGATGATCCCGTTATATTTAATACTACTGAGTATGCTGCATAACCCACACTCATAATTACTAATAGAACCGAAAGAACAACAATACAAATCTTATAGTTTGTTTTCATAAAACTCTCTCCATACTCTATCTATAATTAAATTATATAATAAAAAATATTTATTTATTCAATATAATAATATATTGTTCTTTTATAAATAATTTAAACAAAAAAGATGTAAATATTTAAATCTACACCTTTTACTTTAATTCTTCTTTTTTAGTTCAGCTAAAATGCTTTCAAGTAATTTAACTTCATCACTTTTAACTTCTTCTTTTTTCTCTTCTTTATGATTAATCTTTGTAAGATTATTACAAAATTTAACTATTAAGAATACTACAAATGCCATGATAACGAAATTAACAACATCCATGATAAATGCACCAACTCCTAAATTAGCATGCCATATTTTAATCGTAAAATCATTGAATCCACCAACAGCAAAGCAGCCAATTATTGGTGAAATAATATTATTAATCAATGACGTAACTATATTAGAAAAAGCAGAACCAATAATAACACCAACTGCTAAATCTAATACATTACCTTTTAATATAAAAGTCTTGAATTCACCCATGAACCCTTTACTTTTATTTTCTAACTTTTTTAAATCTTCTTTATTTAATTTTCTAACTTCAATTTTTTCCATTTTACTTATCCTCTAAAATAGCTTTAATACGTCTAACACCAGCAGATGAAGATTCTTCTTTAACAATCTTAAAATGTCCAAGTTCACTTGTATTATTTACATGAGGCCCACCACATAATTCACGAGAAACATTATCGCCAATTACATAAACAGATACAACATCAGGATATTTTTCAATAAACATACATTCAGCACCTGTTGCAATAGCATCGCTCTTATTCATTTCTAATTTAACAACTGGTAATGACTCATTAATCCATTCATTAACTTGATTTTCAACTTTTTCTTTTTCTTCATCACTTAATTTATGATCACATGGGAAGTCAAAACGCATACGTTCATCCGTAATATTTGAACCCATTTGATGTATTGATGGAGATATAACTTTTTTCAAAGCTGCATTAAGTAAGTGAGTAACTGTATGATATCTTGTTTCAATTGCAGAATCACCCGCAAGTCCACCTTTGAATTTACCAACACTAGCCGTTCTCGATAATTCTTGATGTGCTTTAAATTTAGCCTTAAATCCTTCAACATCAACACTTAATCCACGCTCTTTAGCTTCCTCTTCTGTTAATTCAATTGGAAAACCATATGTATCATATAAATGGAAAGCTGTATCAGCATCAATTGATGTTGAATCTTTACTCATCTTCTCAAACATTCTTAAGCCCTTTTCAAGAGTTCTATTGAATTTAATTTTCTCATTATGTAATACTTCAAGAACAACATCTTCATTATCTGTAAGTTCTTTATAATATACTTTATATTCTTCGATTATCTTACGAGCAATAGCTTGTTCCCAATCAGAATTAATATCAATATTTAGTTTCTTAGCATAACGAATACTTCTTCTTATTAATCTTCTTAAAATATAACCTTGGTCTGTATTAGATGGCTTAATACCAGCAGGATCAGCACTTATAAATACTGATGTTCTTAAATGATCAGCAATAATACGCATAGGTACTTCATTACCTTCATATGGGACATTTGAAATACTCTCAATCAATTTAATAATTGGTGTCCAAATAGATGATCTATAATTATCATTAACACCTTCAAGAACCGCTGTAGCACGTTCAAATCCCATACCTGTATCGATATTCTTTTGAGGTAATTCGCTTAAACTTCCATCTTGATGTCTTTCATATTGCATAAATACATCATTCCAAATTTCTACCCAACGATTATCTTCCGTATCAAATACTTCAGGTACTTCATCATCACTTCTAAAATAAAACATTTCGGTATCAGTTCCACATGGTCCTGTTTCTCCAGCACTCCAGAAATTATCTTCTGAAGTCTTAGCTATATGTCCTTCACTTATACCTAAATTCTTCCATAAGTTATAAGCTTCTTCATCAAAATCTAAAGTATCATTACCACCAAATACAGTAACACCTAATCTTGAAACTGGAATATTTAATTCCTTAGTTAAGAATTCAAAACTCCAAGTTATAGCTTCTTTTTTAAAATAATCACCTAAAGACCAATTACCCAACATTTCAAAGAAAGTATGATGATAAGTATCTCCAATATTCTCTAAATCATTAGTTCTTACACACTTTTGATAATCACATAATCTAGTTCCATATGGATGATGTTCACCCATTAAATAAGGTATTAAAGGTTGCATACCAGCTGTATTAAATAAAACTGAAGGATCATTTTCAGGTACTACAGGAGCACTTGGAATTTGCTTATGTCCTTTACTTACAAAAAAATTAATATATTTATCTTTTAAGTTCTCCATCATCATTCACCTTAACTACATTAAATATTCTTTTAACTGTCTCATCAATACTTAAATTATTTGTATTAATAACAATACCTTGATATGGAACCATTAATCTTCCATATTCTCTATTATAATCATAGTTATCTCTTTCTTTAATATTTCTACAAATGGTATTATAATCCATCATCGAGTTTTCTTCAATACTTTGTTTATAACGTCTATTTACCCTTTCTTGATAAGATCCTTCAAGAAAGAATTTATAATCCGCATTAGGAACTATTAAAGAACCAGCATCTCTTCCTGAAATAACTGTATCACCCTTAATAATACTAACAATATATTTATTAATAAGATTTCTAATCTCTGGTTTATCAGCAATAACTTCTACCTTATTATCTATAGCATTACTATGTAAATAATCATCATCGGAATAACTACTAAAGTCTAAAAATTTAGCAAACAAAATAATTTGATTATCATCACTAAAATTTAATTTTCTTTTAATAACTTCATATGTAAGTATTCGATAATAAATACCTGAATCTATAAAATCATAGCCAAATTTACTAGCTATTCTTCTACCAACTTCACCCTTACCAACACCACTTGGTCCATCAATAGTTATAACCATGTAATCACCATCCTAATCTAATTATAACATATTCCTAAAATACATTTTTTACTTTTATCACTTAAATTAGCAATACCAACATTTTTATCACCAATAACATACATAGTTGTTCCAATAGTAACAGTATATACATCACTATAATAACTTTTATCTAATTCTCTAGAACTATTAAACTCAATAATATTACTATTAATTTCTGAATTAAAACCTAATAAATAATATGTACTACGCGTATCATCATTTCCATATCCAGCTTCATAACTTATATTATATGCATTATTAATATTATTAGTTTTTATTAAAGGAGTAATAGAATTATCAGCTACATGACTAACATTTACGCTTGTAATCTTATTAAGACTTCTATCTAGCTCATAATTAACAACTGAATCATATACATTAGATGTCCCACTAATTTTATAATTAACAATACCCGTTTTACTAACAGCTGTTAAACTTATAGGTAAACCACTTGATGTACCAATAAAAAACATAATAGAATTATCACTTAAATTATTCATAAATGAACTTAAGTTGTCATAATTTAAACTACCCTGATAAATAATAGTATCTATAACATTTAACTTATTACTACTATATAAATCATTAAAAGAATACCCGTTAGGTAATACGTTAATATAATCTTCAAACTTATTATAATTAATATAATAATCTTTATAAGATAAGATTGCATTATTAACTAATAAAGACATATCTGGATTAATACTCTTTATATATTCTATATAACTATTTTTAACTGAATCAACACTTCTATTATCACCAATTAATCCATCAATACTCATTATATGATAACCATCTTTAGTAACAGCATCTATTATATTAGAGCATTCTTTTTCTTGTCCATAACTAGCCTTAAGACATATATAATCAATACTATTAATACTAGTTTTAACAGAATATTTATCTTGATAATAATTTAATAAAACAGGACTAATATTTTTTTCTAAATCACTTTTATTATAATAAATAAAAGCATTCAATCCTATAATCATCACTACTATAACAACACTAAATATAATAATTACTTCTTTAATAATTTTTTTATTATATTTATCATCTTCAATTATTTTATTTCTTTCTTCTTCAGGTAAATATTTAAGGCTTTCTTCATCATTATCTTTTTCTTTTAATAACTTTAACATTTCTTTAAAACTAGTATCTACATCTTCTTCATCACTTGATTCATCTAAATACTTATTTAATTCTTCCTCTTTAATTTTATCTTCTTTAGACTTAAACAACCCCATATTATCACCTACTTTAACTTCTTAAGAAATTCTTTACTATGAATATATACACCCGTAAATCTATCATAATAAGCACTAATAATATCATTTATATCATTAATTGTTTTTTCACTAATATTAAGATCACTTATTGTATTTATATCTACATAATAATATAATTTTAACATCTTTAAAACCTTATTATCATAAATTAATTCATCTTTATGACAACTTGAACAAATATATCCACCTTCATCAGCACTAAAAGTAATAATATCTTTACTATTCCCACATTTAATACATGAATTAAAATTAATTGGTGCTCCTAAATAATCAAGTAACTTAATTTCCAAAATATTAGACATAACTAAAGGATTAAACCCATTTTCTATTTTTAATAAAGTATTAATATATATATCAAATATATCTTTATTATTATCTTGTTTAATAACTTGAGCAGTTAATTCAGTTAAATATGCCATATAACTTATCAACGTTAAATCACTTCTAATATTATTAAAATGATTAATCTCTGTTCCATCTTTTAAAGTAGATAATTTATCTTCATTATAATAAATTATAAAATCAGCATATATAAGTTTTCCACTTATATTTCTTAAATTACTTTTAATATTCTTACATCCCTTAGATACAACACCAACTATACCATCACATGTTAATATATTTAATATCTTTGATGATTCCTTAAAAGGAATTTCCTTAATAACAACACCTCTAATAGTTCTTAACATAAAACCACCCATCTAGTAAAAAAACACCCTAAGGTGTTTAATAAGTCATAACATTATCTTCTATAACAAGCTTTAAATAGCCCTTAAAATAAGCATCAGCATAAGACCTAAAGACATCTTCTGATATTCTAGCATGATCTTCTTTCATTACACTTATTATATTATCTTTTTCATCATCAGTAAGTTCATGACAATCATAAATAATATTTATATTATCAATAAAATAGGCTATTTCCTCATCACTTTTAAACTCAGGACCATTTAATACCTTTTGACTAAACTTATTAAAAATATTCATTTCTTGTTTAGTATAAGAATCTTTACCAGCATTACGTAAATCCCTAATACTAATATGATTAGTATTTAAAGAATAAAAATCATATAAAGACATATCACCATATACTAATAAATCTTCCATGATATCACGCATAGCGTTATAAGAAGCATGATCAATTAAAGATTGTTTAGTATAATATTTATCAATTAATATTCTTAAAATATTATTCTTATAACCCTTAGCATTTTCTATAGTTGCATTAAATAATACTTTAGAAAATCCATACTGAGGTAAATAATTATCTATTCTCTCATAATCATCAGACATACATAAATAATAATCTAATAATCTTTGTAATCTTCTAACCATTTCATCTAAAAATAACTCACTTACTCTAGATGACTTAACAATAGATTTAGAATTAGTATCACGATTGCTTTTATACGCATCACTTATAATATCATCTATATATTGACTACCTTCATTATCTCTAAACATTTGCTTATATAATTTATTCAATGCTTTAATGTCTTTCTTAGCAATATGTAAATCTAATAAATACTTTTTACATAAATCAGTATTCTTTATTTTAATAAGTTCAGGTATAACATCCACTAACACATTATCTTTAATGAATCCCTTTTTTCTTAAATCATTAAACCACATAAATTCACTTTTAATAGGATCAGCACTCGAATTTAAAAATGCATTTAAATAGCCTTTTAATTTAGTTTTATTATATTTAACCTTTTTACCATCTTCATCACTATACTTTTGATATAAATCAACTACCAATGGATCCTCAAAATTAAATCTTGCATTTATTAATGCTTGAGCAATTTCCTTACCTCTTTTATTAACTAAATTAATATCTATATATCTATTTTTATTATATAAATCTAATTCTTCTTTACTTATAATATTAGAATAAATATAAGGTTGTAAATATTTTTTAAGTAAATAATCTGGCGTATAAACAGTATTGTCTTCTTCACTATAAATATTAGCAAGTCTTCTTACAGCAACTTCGCCCTTTAAATATGCAGAAAATACCTCATGCATTCTTTCAGTTTTTCTATCTATATCCTCTGTTAAAGCCATTTATATCACCTCTAAAATTCTTCGTCAAACCCCAACTCATCTAAATATTTTTCTTTGTTACGCCAATTCTTAACAGTCTTAACGTATAATTCAAGATAAACAGACTTTTTTAACATATGCTCAATATCTTTACGAGCTTCACTACCAATAGTCTTAAGCATACTTCCTTGTTTACCTATAATTATTCTCTTTAAAGAATCTCTACTAACAATAATATCAACACTTATTTCTGCAACATTAGATTTTTCTCTATAGCCAGTTAATACACAAGTAATATTATGTGGAACTTCATCATTAGTTAAGTTTAAAATCTTTTCTCTAACTAACTCACTAATCATAAAACGAGGATCATTATTAGTAATAACACCATCATCATAATATTTAATATCATCACGTAAATAACTCTTAGTAAGTTCAATTAAACGATCAACATTGTCATTACGCATTGCACTTATAGGAATAATATCCGCAAATTCAAATAAATCCTTATAAGTAGCAATAGCTTTAACAATACCCTCTTTAGTTAATTTATCAATCTTATTTAATACTAATATAACAGGAGTATCTACTCTCTTTAAAGTTTCAAGAATTTGACGATCTCCATTACCTAAACCAGCAGCTGCATCAACTACAAATAAAATGGCATCAATATCTTCAAGTGAATCATATGATTCTTTATTAAGCTTTTTACCAAGTTTATCCATAGGTTTAGAAATACCTGGTGTATCTACAAATATAATTTGAAAATCATCACCATGATATACACCTTGTATTGTATTACGAGTCGTACCAGCTACATCAGAAACAATAGCTATATGATCATCTACAATAGTATTAATTAAAGTACTCTTACCTGTATTTGGTCTACCAACTATAGCAACAAATCCACTCTTCATATTATCACATCCTAATTCTATTTTATTATATCACGAAATAATGCCTAAATCATTTAAAATATCATCTTGTAATCCAAATTGTATTTTTTCATCTTCAGGGCTTTTTGTATGATCATAGCCAAGTAAATGTAACAAGCCATGACATACAAGGAAAGAAAGTTCTCTCTTTTCTGAATGCCCATATTCAACCGCCTGAGCCTTCATCTTAGGAATCGAAACAAATACATCACCTAACATACGAATACTTTCATGTATTGTTTCATTATCCTCTAAAGCAAATGATAATACATCAGTAGTTCTATCAATATGTCTATAAGTATTATTCATTTCATGCATTTTATCATCATCAATAAATATAACATCCATATAAGCATTCTTAACATTTAACTTATTTAATGTATGTTCAATAACATCATTTAAATAAGAATAATCATCTTTATAACCAAATTCATCAAATACATCATATTTATTCATTTATTTCTTCTCCTTGTAAAACAACTTATGTATTATAGCATATAATATACAACCAAATAAACTACCAATTACATTTAAAATAATATCATCTATATCAAATGATCTACCAATAAACATTTGAATATATTCAATTGCACAAGATACAATAATTGATATGAACATTGTAATAAAATAATTATATTTATTACATAAAAACTCAGTCGTATCTGTTATTAAATAACTAAAAGGAATAAACAAAGCAATATTACCTATAACATTACGCCAAAATAAAGGCGAAGTTATAGAATATCTAGTAATCTCCCTAAAAGGTACAAAATTATTTGATACACTTTCAAAATCTGTAGAAGTTACTAATTCAAATAATATAAAACAATATATAACATAAATAATTATTTTAAAATCTCTAAAAGTATTAGCCTTTGCATGGCCATATACAATAGAAAAAAAGCGTAGCAAAATAGCAACCAAGATAAATAAAAATACCATTGGAGCAATTTCAACTAAAACTGCATATGCCTCATTTGGAATCACTAATACCACCCACTTAAACTACATTAATTTACTTTTAACTAATGCTGAAACTTTGGAACCATCAACTTGACTACCATATTTAGAAGTTACTTCTTTCATAACAAGTCCCATGCCCTTAATTGAATCAACGCCAAGCGCTTTGATTGTATCATCAACTATTTTTTCAAGTTCTTCATCGCTTAACTCAGGAGGTAAATAAACTGATAATATA
Organism: uncultured bacterium; assembly: GCA_937863745.1. Classification (GTDB taxonomy): domain Bacteria; phylum Bacillota_I; class Bacilli_A; order RF39; family UBA660; genus UBA6985. The sequence continues at coordinate 8,614 of CALMHN010000042.1, forward strand.
TCTATTTCCTTCTTTAGTTCTTCAACAACATCCATCTTATTATATTTGCTATATTCTTCAATAGATGATTTTCTCTTTTTAACTTCTCTTTTAATAACATTTAATACATCATCATCACTAAGTGCATTTTGTTTTCCTAGAGCAACTTCTTCATTCATCAAAGAAGCCTTAAGCATTCTAATAACACTAAGTCTAAACTTATCTTGACTCTTCATTGAGTCAACTAAATCTTTTCTAATTCTATCATACATAAATATCACCTTTTCTAATAAGAATAATAACACATTATTGATAAATAAGCGTAATTACTTTTCTTTATTAACCAATAATAATTTAGTAATAATACCAAAACCTGCAAGAGTAGCAATAACATTTAAAATAATACCAATAACAGGAATAAAAGTTAATGCTTCAAATATAATCATTGATATAAAAATAGTTAAATAGTCATTTTTAAGTGTCTTACTAAACAAATAACTACCCATATGATATACAGCATATATACCACTTGTTAATAGTAAAACAATATAAGCTATCATAAGAATAATACCTATTAATGTTCCAATTACAGTACACATCAAAATCACAGAAATAATTGGAATTAAGATAATCGCTGCTAAGCCAATAAATATATTACCACATACACTTCCAACATTAAACTTCATAGTTTTAATATTACCCATTGTATGTTTAAGTAAAAATAACATTATTAAAGATAAAATAACTAAATTACAACTAAGAACAATTCTAAATATTAACGAAGTTGTATCAAATAATAAACCGTTATCTTTTTTAGAACTAGTATAAGTAATTTTATTGCCAATTGAAGCATTAGAATCAATTACTACCATAGCATCATCATTATATTTTAATGTACCATCTATCACTGCATTAGAACCAATATGAATAACATTAGCACTAATAGAAACATTACCATTAATATCACCATCAATTGTAACATCTCCACCTGAAAGATAAGCATTACGTCCAACTTCACCATCTAATTTAATACTTGAGCCTCCAACATATAAATCACGAGAAATAGTTGAGCTTTTAATATCAATTGTATTACCAGCAATAAATGCATCATTAGTATAATGATTATCTAAATCCAAAACATTTCCGGCTAGAAATAAATAATCAGATGATCCACTAATATCAACGTTATTACCTGAAGCAAATAAAATACCAGATACATCAGCAGAAGTATTAACATCATTACCTGCAAAGAAACATGTACCATCCTTTTCACCACTTACTGATAGATTATTACCAGCTTTATAATAATCATCTAAACCCGCATAAACAAAAGGTGAAAAAACAAATAAAGAAATTAAAGTAACTAAGAATAAATAAACTTTTTTCATATACACCATCCTAAGTAAAATATATCATATTAATGATAATTTATAAATAAAAAAACATGAATTACTTCATGTTTAGATATTATCTATCTCTTCTACTTCTCTTATTTCTTTTATAGAAGTTTTGCATCATTTCTTTTTCTGCTTCTCTTCTTCTTACACCAGGTTTTTCATATTCCCTATGTTTTTTAAGTTCAGAAGGAACTCCACTCTTAGCTACCTTGTGGCTGAATCTTTTAAGGGCATCATTTAAATTGCCTTTAACCTCAACTCTGACATTTGCCATACTACTGCTTCCCTCCTTCCGATTTCAATAGTATTTTACTACACTTTACAATGTATTGCAAGAAATAAATGTTAACAAAAGAAGAAGAATTGCATATTCTTCTTCCAACATAATAAATATTAATTTTTAAAACTAATTTGGTAACCCTAATAATGTAATGCGAGCATATCCATTACCTGATTTGGCATAATCAGATGTAGCTGTCTCACTAATACTAGATGTACTATTTGTTCTTATTGAATCAGATGTACTTGTTGAGCAATTATAACATGTCATATGCTTTGTAATATTATAAATTGATATCAATGATGAATTGCCTATATATCCAGATCCACCGCCACCAGAGCCAGCATTGAATGAACAGCCACCGCCGCCATACCAGCCGCCTCCGCCAGCACCTGAATAATCATTTCCACTATAACTAGCATTTCCACCTCTACCAAACGAACCACTATTTGGCCCACCGCCAGAAGTTTGAGAACCACCACTTCCAGATGATCCACTATTTCCATAATAAGAAGCACCGCTTCCACCAACATAGCCTCCACCATAGCCACCATAA
>CALMHN010000043.1 GCA_937863745.1 uncultured bacterium
TATCATTTTAAATACGCCTTGTCTTGTCATTTGCTTACCATGATTATTTAAAAACAAGTAATTGTTGGTAGTTTTTTTCAACATAGATGGACGATATTCAGTTAAGTAAATATTCAAATATTTTAAGGCATAGTCATTAATAGGAACAATACGTTCTTTACTCCCCTTACCTACTACTCGAACTATACATTCTTCAAAGTCAATATTTTTAAACTCTAGGGAAATTGTTTCAGATATTCTTAAACCAGTTGCATACATTAATTCTAAAATGGCTTTATTTCTGGCTGAATAAGCATCTTCAATTTCAATATCTAATAATTTATTTACTTCATCAACAGTTAAATAGACTGGTAAGTGACTTCCTAATTTTGGCTCTTGTATTAATTCACTTGGATTACTTTTGATTTTATTTACTTTTAAATAATAAGCATAAAATCCTTTTATACTTGATATATTTCGAGAAATCGATGATGGTACTAAGTCACTTAGTGTGGCTATATATTTATCTAAATCATTAAATGTTAATTTTAAAATGTTTTTATCTTCAAAATATTTGTTTAATCGATCTAAATCATTACCATATGAATTAATGGTATTATTAGAGTAATTCATGTCTAATTCAAGATATGATAAATAATCTGCAATATAATCATCATTCATATTATCACCTAGATTAATTATACCACGAAAAAATCATCTATTAGATGATTATATTTTTCTTATTCTTTGATATTCTTTTTTAGGTAATGAATCTTCATATTCTTTGACTGGTAAGCCATTTGCATAACTTAAAGTATCAAGGTCTTTTTCTAATTCATCTTCATTAAAACAGGTTGGATTACTTGTTAAAAAGAAACGATAAGTGTCAGTGGGTTTTACTATTTCATCAAGGTCACCATAGCCAACATGTCTTGAATCTTTCCAGTAAACTAGTCCTTCTTCATTTGTACATCTTTCAGCAGCTAAATCTAAGATTGTAGCATTGCCATTATCAAGATTAACTTGCACGGCTGCATGAAATTTATTTTTAATAAATTTAGCATCTATTCCATAGTAATTTATAATTCCTGACAAGGCATCAGCCATGCCATCACAGGTGGCATATGAGTCATTAAATACTCCAATATAATCATAAGGATGATCTACAAAACGTACTGTGTCCTTAATTAAATTATTCATTTTACCATAGCAAACATAACGACCAGTTTCTGTATAACGTGAATAGTTGGCTGGAAACCAATAATCAGTATGCATTTTTAAATAATCATAGATACTTTTTAATAAATCATATTCATGTTTGTTATCATGATAGGTACTTATATTATTTGTTAAATTAAAGAAATTGATTTTAAATTGTTTAAAGTCTTTATCAGTTATTTTTATTCCTGTATTGGTAGCTAGGAAATCATCTACCATGAGGTAACTTTGGTAAGCGTGTAGTAAAGGTATAATCATTTCTAATCTTAAAGGTATATGAGGACCATTTATAAGTGTATTAACTAAATAGAAGTTACCATCGGCATATCTTATATAATTAATTTTTCCATTTGATACTATATATAAACCTGTATAGTATCCTATTTCTGGATTATTTGAAGTATAAATGTTGTTTAATTCATCTTTATGTAGTATTTTCACTTAGTGCATCCCCTTAAAACGTTTTTTATAATAACATAAGATATAATATTTAGCAAATTATTGGTATAATATATTTGGTGATTTTATGGAACTACTTGCAAATAAATTAAGACCTAATAAATTAAGTGATGTAATTGGACAAGAACATTTAGTTGGTAAAAATGGTGTTCTTTCTAATTTAGCTAAAAATAAAAAAATATTTAGTATGATATTATATGGAAATCCGGGAATTGGTAAAACTTCGATTGCCTATGCATTAGTTAATGAACTTGGTGTTAGATATCGTTTTTTAAATGCGACAATTAATAAAAAAGAAGATTTTGATGTTGTTATTGAAGAAGCTAAAATGTATGGAGAAATCATTTTAATCGTTGATGAAATACATAGAATGAATAAGGATAAACAAGATATATTATTACCTCATATTGAAAATGGTTCTATTATTTTAATTGGTTTAACTACGGCAAATCCTTATTATAAGATTAATCCTGCTATTAGAAGTAGATGTGAAATATATGAACTTCATCCTTTAGAAAACAAAGATATTAAAAAAGGTATTAAGAAAGCTTGTGCTAGTTTACCTGACATTAAAATTGATAATGAGGCTATAGATTTAATTACAAGTTTAAGCTCTGGTGATTATAGAACAGCCCTTAATTTACTAGAAGTCAGTTATTATTCTAGTAGTAAACATGTTATTGATCTTGAGGCAGTTAAGAAAGTTAATAGTAAACCTGTTATGATGGGTGATAAAGATGATGATGGACATTATCAATTAATATCTGCTTTACAAAAAAGTATTCGTGGTAGTGATGTTGATGCAGCAATTTATTATTTAGCTAGATTAATTGCTATTGGAGATTTGGATATTATTTATCGTAGACTTAATGTTATAGCTTATGAAGATATTGGTCTTGCTAATCCTTCAATGGGTCCTAAGGTAAGAGCGGCAATTGATTCGGCGGAGATGCTTGGGTTACCTGAAGCAAGAATTCCATTAAGTGAAGTTACAATTGAACTTGCCCTATCCCCTAAATCTAATTCAGCTATATGTGCAATAGATTCAGCAATTGATTTAATATCTAAAGGTTCAACTGGTGAGGTTCCTGCTTGGATTCATGAGGGATCTCCAATGTATAAATATCCTCATAGTTATCCTAATCATTGGGTTAAACAACAATATTTACCTAATGAAATAAAGAATAATAAATTTTATGAGCCTTGTATTAATACTTATGAAAATGGTTTGAATAAAATAAATAAACAAATGAAAGAAGGAAAATAATGAATATTGCTATAATTGGCTCAGGTGTATTTGGTATTTCAATTGGAATAGCTTTAACTCATAATAAAGATAATCATATTACGATGTGGTCTGAAAGTGATGAGTCGTTAAACAAAATACTTGATTCTAAATCATCTTTTAAGCCTCTTGGAGGTATTAAAATACCTGATACTATCAACTTTACGACTAGCTATGAAACGTGTCTTAAAAATGCTGATATAGTGTTTATCATGGTATCTGCTAAATATGTTAATCAAGTTAGTAAAGATATTATTCCCTATATTAATAAGAATATGATATTTATCATAGGTTCTAAAGGTATTGAACAAAATAGTTCTCGATTTATTCATGAAGTATTTCATGATAATATATCTACTTCTAAATTTGGTATTTTATCAGGTCCATCTTTTGCTATAGATGTTTCAAGTAATGAGCCAATTGGTCTTACTTATGCTTCTAAAAATAAAATGACTTTTAAAAGTGTATTAAATATATTTACTAATACTAATATAAAAGTACGTTATACAAATGATTATTTGGGCGTTGAATTATGTGGTTCAATTAAAAATGTTATAGCTATTGCATCTGGTATTTTGGAAGGACTTGGTTATAAAGAGTCTACTAGAAGTTTTTTAATTACCGAATCAATGCATGATATTAAAGAACTTATTTATCATTTGGGTGGTAATAAGAAAACTATTTTATCTTATGCTGGAGTTGGTGATTTAATACTTACTACTACTTCAACTAAATCAAGAAATTATACTTATGGCATAATGCTTGGTAGAAATGAAGATACAACTTCTTACTTAGAAAATAATACGGTTGAGGGTTATTATACTATTAAGTCGATATATGGTCTTATAAAAAAGAAAAAAATCAATATGCCTCTTATTGATTTAATATATAAAATAATCATGAATAATGAAGATCCTAATGAATTAGTTAATTATTTGATGAAGAAGAAATAATATCATTAAAAATATAGGATGCACATAAAATACCTGCAACAGAAGGAACTAAAATACAAGTTCCTTTTTCTTTTACTTCTTTAATGGTTTCAGTAGATGATACAACATGTACTTTGGTATTAATATGTTCTTTTTTTACTCTACTTCTTAGAATTCTTGCTATAGGATCATTGAATGTTTTATCAAGTGTTGTAATAGATAAAAGCTCTGGTTTAGTTTTTTTAGCAGTACCCATTGATGATATTAATTTATAATTATATTTCATGGAATATTTAATAAGTAAAAATTTGATTTCTAAATCATCACAGGCATCAATTATATAATCATAGTTATTATCTAATAATTCAACTAAATTAGCGTCTGTAAGCTTAATATTTAATGGATTAATACAAATATTACTTCTTATGCTTTTTGCTCTTAAAAGGGCTTCTTCTACTTTAATTTTTCCAAGATTTTTTTCATTAGTAATAATTTGTCTATTTAAATTGGATTCATCAATAGTATCATAGTCCACGATAGTAATATTATTAAATCCTGATCTTACTAAGGCTTCAAGAGCAAATCCACCTACTCCACCTACTCCAATTAATAATACTTTTTTCCCTTCTATTTCTTTACGAGCTTCTTCACCTATTAATTTATCTAATCTATCAAACATTTTTTTCACCTAAATATATATTATCATAAATAAAAAGAAAAAGACGATTATTCGTCTTGTTTCTTGATAATATTTTTATAGTAATTATATCTCTTAATTGCGGCGTCTTTATTAAGACTTAATAATTCATCTGCAGCATCTTTATTCTTTAATTTTAAACTATGATATCTTACTTCGTTAGATAAAAATTCATCATATTTATCGAAGTTTGGCTCTTTAGAATCAAGAGTTAATTTTTCATCTTTTGGATTATATCTCATTAATAATGAATAACCTGTTTCTACTGCAAGTTTTTCTTCTTTTATTGAACAACCCATGCCACCTTTTATACCATGTTCAATACATGGTGCATAGCAAATGATAATTGCTGGTCCTTCATGTTCGAAGGCTTCTTTCATAGAAGTAATTGCTTGCATCATGTTTCCACCTAAACAAATAGATGCAACATAGGTATTTGGATAAGAGGTTGCTATTCTAAATAGATCTTTTTTATATCCAGATTTACCAGTTCCAGCAAATTCCGCAACTTGTCCCATGTGAGATGATTTACTCATTTGACCACCGGTGTTGGAATAAACTTCAGTATCTAGAACCATTACTTTAATATTTTCATTACTAGATAATACATGATCTATTCCATTAAATCCGATATCATAAGCCCAGCCATCGCCACCTAAAGCTACGACTGTTCTAGTTTCTATGTAGTCTTTTAAACTGTTTATTTCATTTCCTAAGTCAACATCTTTAAGCTTAAGATAAATATCTTTAGTTATTTGATGATTGTCATAATTTTTTAATAATTCATTTACTAATACTTTTGTATCATCATTAAATTTATCAATACTCTCTTGTAATAATGTTTTTAAACGATCACGTTTTGTTTTGAAAGACATGTGCATACCATAAGCAAATTCAGCGTTATCTTCAAATAAGGAATTAGCCCAAGGAATACTATATGGTGTTGATGGAGCAGATCCTCCATAGATTGATGAACAACCAGTTGCATTAGCAATTACTAGTTCATCACCATATAATTGAGTCAATAATTTAGTATAAGCCGTTTCTCCACATCCAGCACAGGCACCTGAAAATTCTAAACGAGGACGTTCTAACTGACTTCCCTTTATACTAAATTTATTAAATACTTCGGGATTACTATATTCATTAAATAATTCATTAGTTCTAATTTCATTTTCATAAGTTGGCTCTTCCATGGTTAAGGCTTTCTTACCCATCTTACCTGGACAAATATCGGCACATAATCCACATCCAAGACAATCACGTTCAGATATACTTATAACATAGTTATAAGTTGGTGCTCCAATTGCAGTTGGTCCTTCATCATGTACAAGAAATGGTCTTATAACAGCATGTGGGCAAACAATGGAACACATTCCACATTGAATACAGTTTTCTGGATGCCAATGTGGGACAAGCGTGGATACATTACGCTTTTCTAATCTTGTTAAATCTCCTTCAAACATTCCGTTTTTATAAGGAACTATTTCTGAGACTTTAATATCATTACCAACTCGAGCATTCATTTTTTCAATAACTGTTTTAGGAACTTTACGCATACTATTATTATCTATAATTGTAAGTGTTGAAACATTATCTAATGCTTCTTTAATGGCATTTTGATTATTAGTTACAATGTCTTCTCCTTTAGTTATAAATGATTTATAAATGGAGTTATTTAAAATATCTAATACATTATCTAATCCCAATAAATTTAAGATTATTGTTTCCATGATTTTACTAATTTTACCTTTTATATTATTCTTTGATGCAATAGATTCAGCATCAATGGTTAGTACTTTTAGATGTTTGTTTTTAATAATATCTAGATCTTCTTTGCATATTTTTGATAAACATTTGGCTGTATCGTTGGTATTTATTAATAATGTTCCATTTTCTTTTATGTTATCTAGACAATGATATAAATTAAAATATTCATCTTTAGTTACTACGATAATATTAGCATTCATTACATAATAAGGTGCATTTATCTTTGAATCAGATAATCTTAAATGAGAAACAGTAACACCACCTGATTTTTTAGAGTCATATTCAAAATATCCTTGAACATATTTCTTTTCTCCCATGATGTGCATTATATCTTTAGAGGCAGATACCATTCCATCAGAACCATATCCATATATTTTTATTTCTTGATCATGTAAGTCAATTTGATAATTCGATTTAGCTTTAATGCTCGTATGCATTACATCATCTTGAATACCAATTGTAAAATTATTCTTTGGTGTAGACATTAACATAGAATAAACACCAAAGATATCACTTGGAGTAGTATTTTTTGATGATAAACCAAATCTTCCGCCAACAATTTCAATATTTTTATCTTTTAAGGCACCTATGACATCAAGATAAAGAGGCTCTCCAACACTTCCGGCTTCTTTAGTTCTATCTAATACAGCAATTCGCTTAACTGTTTCAGGTAAAACGGATTCTAAATATCTTGTACTAAATGGACGATATAGATGTACTTCAATTACACCAATTTTCATACCATGTTTAGTTTCTTTATTTACAACTTGTTTAATAGTATCAGTGATAGATCCCATGGCTATAATAATATTTTCAGCTTCAGGATCACCATAGTAGTTGAAAGGCTTATAATCAGTTCCAGCTAGTTTATTTATTTTTCCCATGTAGGACATGACAATATCTGGCATGTGTTCATAGTCATTAGATCTTGCTTCTACACTTTGAAAATAGACATCTTCAGTTTCACTCAAACCATATTGTACTTCTTTACCTAAATTCAAACTTCTATCCTTGAATTTTTTTAAAGCATCTTGATCAATTAAATTTAGTAAGTCTTGTCTATCTAATTCCTCAATGACATTTAATTCATGACTTGTTCTGAACCCATCAAAGAAATGAATAAATGGAAGACTTCCTTTTATGGCACTTAAATGAGCAATGGAGGACATATGATATGCCTCTTCAACATTAGATGATGCAAGCATACAAAATCCTGTTTGACGTACAGCATATATATCTGAATGATCTCCAAATATTGATAAAGCATGGGTAGCAATAGTTCGTGATGCACAGTGAATAACACCAGGTAATCCCTCCCCTGCTATTTTATACATATTAGGTATCATTAATAATAGACCTTGAGATGCCGTAAATGTTGTTGCAAGAGTACCAGTTAACAAGGCTCCATGCATGGCACCAGCAGCACCTGCTTCAGATTCCATTTCTTTTACTTTAACTGTATCATTATAAAGATTTTTTGTGTTGGCTCCAGCTAGTACATCTATATTATTAGCCATAGGACTAGAAGGTGTTATTGGGTAAATTGATGCAAACTCACTAAATAAATAAGCTGCCTTTGCACATGCACCATTTCCATCAACAATTTGTCTCATAAAATCACCATTCTTTCATGTTTAATTATATAATATTAGAGCATAAAAAAATAGTTATATTTCAAACTATTAATTATCTTCACCAATACTATAATTGAAATTTGGTGTATTTGTTTCTACACATTTAATTGTTTTCGTACAATCACCATTTTGACAATAATGACAGGTTGATTTGCCCTCATCATCAACATCATCATCACAGGAATAGACTTCATTACATAATGTCTCGTTGTTATCGCTAGCTGTTTCACTTCCAGCATATAGGAAGAATGATATTATAATAAATGCTAATAAGGCTGTTAAAATAATGGATATTACTAATCCCGCAAGTCCTAATTTTCTTCCGCCTTCTTTTTTCTTTTTAGCATCATCAATTCCTAAGTAGCATACTAATAATCCTATTGGTGGAACTAAGAATGATAAGATAAATCCCAATAGACATAATACATTTGTGTTCTTTTTCATATAATCACCATATTCTATAATATTTATATCATAAATATAAAAATATTTAAATAATTTCATAAAAAAAGCCTAAGAGTAGTAAAAAGTGATAAAAAACCTGCTCACACAAGGTGGGCATCACATAACTTACATTAGGATCCCTATACGTTTTCACGCAAGGTCTTCAACACCGCAAGTTAATTAGATTCCCGTAATATCACAATAGTCGGTTTTTATAAAATAACTTCTCTTAGGTAATTTAAATATATCATAGTTATAAAATCATTTCAACTTATTTTAAGCCATGTTTTATTCTAGCATAATCATTAATACATGATTCTACTTCTTGATCGTCTAATCTATAAGTATTAATGTATTTTTTTATTAATGGTTCATAGAATCCAGCATTTACTAGCTCTTCATATAATTCATCTATATCGTTATCACTCATATCTGATGTTAAATCTATATGTGTTAATATTTCTAAAACTGTAGTTGCTAGATTAGTATCAGCATATTTTAAATAAGCACCATTTTCTTGTTCTGTATAAAGTGCACTTTTACCATCTAAATCAATGATTATGGGTTCTAAGTTATATCCTAGTAAAACATTACTATTTACTCTTTTACTAGGTTTGTATTTATCTCTTTGACATAAATCAACTGGATAAATATTATTTCTTATTAATTCACGATATTTGATTAATAAATTTCTACATACCTTAACTTTTAGAGCCCTTGGTAGGTTGGCTGCTGCGTATATACTATAAGGCGTCCTATAATAACGAACTGCACATCCACGAAAGTGACCATCTACATAAATAAGATTTAATGGTAACTGAGTTAATTCAACTTTACTTTTTCTTTCAGTTGCAAGATATAATGCTTCTTCTCTAATTAGTCTTACACCATTAGAATCAATATATTTAAGTGTATTATAAGTTGGAACTTTATCATAACTTACTTTTGCTATATTTACTCCTTGGTCATCTAACTGTCTATTTTGAATATTATAATTAACTGTATTATTTTGATGATAGAATTTATAGCATATACCATTTCCCATGTAATATACTGTTCCATCTTCACCAGAACCAATATTTTTCTTATGCTCAATTATATTATCATAATCTTCTTTACTTAATTTAATAGGATCTAATCTCAAGCCAAACATCCCCTTTCTACGAGTTATTATTATACAATAATATGAAAATTATATTAAATTTTAAAATAAATTTATTGTAAAGTTTACATATTTATAATCTTATAGGATCTATATCAATTTCAACGTTTACATTTCTATTTAAAATATATTGTTCATCAATATTCCTTAAAAGTGGTTTTATTATATCATCTTTTTTATATTTTATTATTATTTGAAAACGATAAATATTGTTTATTCTAAATTGAGGGGCCGGTGTTGGACCAAGACATATTGAGGTACTATCCAATTTACCTCGTAAATAGTTAGCTATTTTTGTAACTTCTTTAGAGGCATCTTCATACGACTTTGAAGTAATTCTTAATAAAGCTATGTAGTAATAAGGTGGATATTTCAATTGACTTCTTAATTTCATCTCTTCTTGATAATTTTTGAAGTAATTATTATTTAAAACATTGATGAGTGTAAAATTATCAGGATTAAATGTTTGGATGATAACATTTCCAGGTAAAGTACTACGCCCTGCTCTTCCTGCTACTTGAGATAATAAAGCAAATGTGTTTTCACCACTTCTAAAATCTGGAATGTTTAATGATTCATCGGCATTAATGATACCAACTAAAGTAACATTGGGAAAATCTAGACCTTTTGAAATCATTTGAGTACCTATTACAATGTCACATTCAAGGTTTTCAATAGACTTTATTATGCGATCATGTGACCCCTTTTTGGCCGTTGTGTCAGCATCCATCCTTATTATTCTAGCTGATGGGAACAAACTTTTAAGTAGACTTTCTACTTGTTCAGTTCCTAAACCAAATGATGAAATAGATTCTTCATGACAGTTTGGACAAGTTTTAGTATATGGCAAAGTATATCCACAGTAATGACAACGCAAATTATTAGATGTTTTATGATAAGTTAATGAGACATCACAATGAGGACATTTAAACGTATAACCACAGGAATTACATGTTACATAAGTTGAATATCCTCTTCTGTTAAGTAATAACATTATTTGTTGATGCTTGTTTAAACATTCATCTATCTTAATTTTTAATTCAGTAGAAAGAATATTATTTTTATGTTTAAATTCTTCTTTCATATCAATGATACTTATTTTGGGCAGTAAAGCATTACCAACTCTTTTAGGCATAGAAATATAGGTATATACTCCTTTTTGAGCACGAGCCATTGATTCATACTTAGGCGTTGCGCTTCCTAATACACATGGACAATTATGATATTTGGCACGCCATTTAGCTA
>CALMHN010000044.1 GCA_937863745.1 uncultured bacterium
TTTTTATAAATTATCAAAGTACATAGAATAAACCATTACAATATAATCAATATTGCATATTAATTTTCCATATTCAATTAAATCCTCTTTTGACGCTATATCATCATATTTTATTCCAAATGAATTATCATTTTTTTCACCATATTTATAATTTTCCCCCCTAAAAACATATGAATAAAATTGAGCACCAATAAATTTATTACCATTACAATGGCATAATACATACTTGCCTGTTTTTCTATCCTTATTTATGAAATATAAATAAAACTGAAGATCACATATATGATTTTCAATATAATCATCAACTACTTTATTAAATATTTTTTCTGGAACACTTTTAAACTTTGATTTATCTATAATATTTATTATATCATCTTTATGATCATATAAAAATTTATGCACTGATTCACCAAACATATTTACTAATTTAGTGGGATCCTTTTCTAATACAATATTACGATTACTATATAAATTACCTTTATATAAATCAATGTCAATATTTTCTTTTTCTAGTGCATCAAATCTTTTTGACCAATATGATGAATCACTAAATAATTTTAATCCAGGATAATAACGTTTTACATAATTAGGATATTCAATTAATATATTTTCTATTTTTTTATGATTAATATGTATATCCCTCCAATCTAAATTTAACGATGATTCATTTAATGCTTCAAATAATGTTTTCATAATATTATTGTTTTTTTTATATATATATATAAATTTTTAATTTATTTTATTAGAATCTTTATCAATAGTATAATTAAATGTTTTTTTTATATTCTTAACTTGCTCAATTAAAAAAAATATCATCTTTTCAAACTCATTTAATATATCTACTCGTTTTTTATCACCAAAAAACGCTGATGACAATGTTCTTTTAAATATTTGACCTTCATAATTAAATCCTAAATTCTTATAATCATCCAGTACACTACGTGATATTTTAAAATATGACTTTTTCATATTATTTTCTTATTTTCTTATTGACTTTATTAAAATTTATATTTACACAACCTAACTTATTACTATCTACTACATCATTAATATATATACCATCACGAGTGTACCACCCCCCTCTTATCAATACCAAATCACCCTTTTCACATACTATATCTCCAAATTCATCTATGCCAACATCATCAGCATCTGGATTGATTTTTTTGTTTTTCTCATTCTCTTCTGATATAAACCATAAATTTATACTATCAACACCATCAATATCTTCTATAATAGCAATCAAATCAGACTTTGGTATTTTATCAACTCTTTTATTATTCAAAAAATAATTTGATAATGCACTTTCTATTTCATTTCTTATCACATCTCTATTATATCCTTCAAATATTTCTAGATTTATATTTATTGCATATCTTTTAAAAATAGGATCTACTATTTTAACAACCGTTGTTATCATTTTTTGCCCACTTTCATCTATCATCTTTAATATCATATTCTTTTCATCTTCCTTTAATAAAAACTCGCTCTGTGGCACACTAAAATAATTTTCATTGCTTTTTATTCGTTTTTGTATGTCAGGAATTAAAAATAAATATATAACATTGTCATCAGTTATGTCTTCATCATTCTTATTACTATAAGCATCAATAAAAGAAAAATAATTGAACTTTTCTAAAAAATATATATAATTATCAGGATTTGCTAACACAAAGTTACGAGATGTCATCGGTGATATTAACTTTGTCAAATATAATGGTTCACTATTTGTGCCAAATGATATATCAGTAACTAAACTAATATTAAATATTTTTGATAAATCAACATCATTGCCCATCATATCATATCCAGTATCTTCTATTGTAAATTTAACATCACTACCATACCTTATATTACCATCAACACCAGCAGTTGTTAAATATTCAATTCTTATATTAGCACCAAGTGGTGGTATCATCCCATTATATCCATTACCAAAATATATATCAATGCCACCAGATATTCCTGTTTTTATTATACATCCTTTTGCCTGATATGATATATCTAATAATGAATCATAATTTTTCCATAATTCAGAATTCACATATACTCGTACATTATAATTATCAATATATCTACCGCGCTTAGGAAATATAGAATATGATTGTAATTTATTTCCTGTGCCAGTAACATTTTGTACTTCATATTCACCTTGTACTATATTAACTTCTATACTATTATTTGGTGATAATAAAAATCTAATATCATCAGTAGGTAATTGTATTAAATATGGTAAATTATTATCTAAACATTTTATTTTAGTATAATTAGGTATAATTACTGTATTTCCATTAATGTTAATATTCTCATTATTATATGTTAATAATATATTACCACTAGCAGCAATTGCCCTTGTAGGATTATGCCCAGTAAGTCTTGATAGTCCATATATAGAATTAGCCCTAGTTGCTGTGTTTATATTAAGTTCTGTTATAGAATCTTCTATATAATATAATATAAGTCTACCTAAATCTAATATAACAGATAATAATTGACCAAATGGTGAAGCATTAGTAAAAACTTGATTTACTTGGTCATATTGCTTTTGTAAAAAATTTTTTGCTGAATTATATAACTCATTATAAGTTATTTTTGCTTTATCAAAAATTTTTAATTGTGCCATTTAGAATACAAAAATTATATTTTATATATATATAAATTTTTTAATAAATCAAATTACGCAATGCCTTTTGTCCATCAATTGAAATATCTACTATACAAACATCATTATACTTATCTTTGACAAAACTAACATCAACATCAATTGGTACTACTAATGCTTCTGGTATATAATAATATATCTGATCCTTAATTTTTCTTTTTATAGTCTCATTTGATGCATTTAAAGAAAAAACATACTCTTCTAAATTGACGCCAAAATTAGCATCCCCTAATACTTCACCAGTCCTAGTTCCTAATATCATTCTTATCTTTGCTAATATACTTTCATATATATCAGAATGTTCTAATATATTATCCTGATATGT
>CALMHN010000045.1 GCA_937863745.1 uncultured bacterium
AATTTTATGTTAATATATATAATAGGTGATGTAAGATATGAGAAAGGCGATAAGAAGTAAATTTTCAAAAATCGGTAAATTCATGGCAAGAAATATGCTAGGATTTATAATTTGGGGAGTAGTTTTTGGCGCAGCAGGTGTTTCTGCAGCAATATTAATGTCAGCAAGTGAAGTTTCATACAAGGACACAACTGTTCAAAATGCTTTAGATGATTTATATACTAAAGCAAGTAATGTAACAGGTAACTCAAAATGTGAAAGTGTAGCAAAACCAGTATTAAAAGGTGGATTAATTCCAGTAAATATTGCAGATAATGGTACAGTTACTTATGCAAATAGTGAAAGTGGTTGGTATAACTATTGCAAAAAAGAATGGGCTAATGCAGTAATTTTAAATTCTGGTGATTATAAAGTAGGAGATACAATACCAGAATCAGCAATAAGAGCATACTTTGTATGGATACCAAAATATAAATATCAATTATGGAATGTAGATGTGACAGGAACAACAGAACTTGCTCACTCAATTGATATAATTTTTGACACAACTAATACAACCGATACTTCTACATCATGTGCAACACCAATGACAAGTGGTGGAACTGGAAATTGTAGTAATGGTAAATATATGACTCATCCAGCATTTATATCAATGGATGTTAATGGATTCTGGGTAGGTAAATATGAACTTACAGGTTCAATTGATAACTTAACTGTTAAACCTAATTCAGTATCATTAAGAAGTCAATCAGTAGCATCATTCTTTAGTGCTATGTACAACTTTAATAGAGATTTAGATTCACATATGATGAAAAATACAGAATGGGGAGCAGTTGCATACCTATCTCATTCAAAATTTGGAATTGATAAAGAAATTAATATAAATAATAATAGTGCATATAAAACAGGATATTCAGCAAAACTTACAACACAACAAGGAACATATCCAGGAGAATATGGTGATGGTGGAAATTATAATATCGCATATAATACAACTATTGGATATTTAGCAAGTACAACAGGAAATATAAGTGGTATATATGATATGGCTGGAGGAGCACTTGAATATATGGCTTCATATAGAAGTGGTGCAAGTGTTCCATCAGGAGATGCTAAATACTTTGATGTATATAATGGAGCATCAGCAGTAAATACTTATAATTATAGAATACTTGGAGATGCAACTGGAGAAATGGGACCTATTATAAATTATAAAGATGGTGACGGAAATGCAAGATACCATAACAAGTGGTACGGCGACAATTCTGACTTCGTTGACTCTGCTGCCCCTTGGTTCCATCGAGGCGCTAGTTACGACAACGGAGTGCTTGCTGGTCGGTTCTACTTCGCTAGGAACACGGGTGCTGCCAACGGTAACATTGGTTCCCGCCTCGTTCTCGCAGCAAAATAAAAATATTGAATTCATTTCAATATTTTTATTCTTACTCTTTAACATGAATATGAGCCCCACCTCCTCTTTTTTTAAGAGGTGGGGCGATATAAATTATGGCATTTATTGAATTAATGATAAATTAATTTGAATATAAATGTAGGTTATAAATTGTACAAACTAGTTGATTAACTTTTCTGGTTGTTCGTCTCTGTACGGCGACAATTCTAACTTCGTTGACTCTACTAACCCTTGGTTCAATCGAGGCGGTAATTACGACAACGGAGTGCTTGCTGGTCAGTTCAACTTCAATAGGAACACGGGTGCTGCCAACGGTAACATTGGTTCCCGCCTCGTTCTCGCAGACTATAATATAAAAGTAAAAATACTTCGTATTTGTGTGATTAGCGTTTGCATAGTATGTTGCTAATATTTGTTCAAGGACTTCACAAATAATGTTTAATATAGAAATTTATGACCTATCTAAAATAAATAGATAAAAATTTAAATTGATGGCTTGGGTAAGTAGTAAAATGGCGAAAATCCAAAAAATCTAAAAGAAGGGCAAATTGTACATTTGTCCTTCTTTTATTTTATATTTATAATGATTATATCTCAAAAGCGAAAGGAGGGAAAATAGACTTTTGAGATAAAGGAAAGGGTGTTAATATGAGTAAGATTGTTGAAAAATACGAAGAATTAAAACAAGTAGATAGTAGTAAATTATATTTATTTAAATCAGGTAAGTTTTATATTTTTATAGGTGATGATTGTGATTATATAAATGAATATATAGTTCTTAAAAAGACAAAATTTTCTGGTGATTATTGTAAATGTGGTTTCCCTGTAGATAGTATTGATAATTATTTAAGAGTATTTAATAATCATAATTTAAATATTGAAATAATAACTGATTTTCATGTTTATAATAGTAAAAAAGGATATTTAAAAAATCCTACAGCTACTAACATTGTTGATTCAGTAAGTAATAACAAAATATACTTAAAAGACTCAAAACAACCAGCAGATGGAATATATATTTACGTAGTTGATGAAAAAAACAATTTAATTTTTGGTAAGAGAAAAAATCCATTAGGTGGGAATAAATCTCCTCATCCAAGTTTAATTGGTGGTAAGAATCCAAAAGTAAAAGTAGCTGGAGAGATTACATTTCATCATGGCAAAATATATGAAATAGATGTTAATAGTGGTCATTATAAACCAAATGTTAAATCACTAAAAAAAGCAGAAAACATATTATATTCAAATTTCAATAATAATATGTTCTCAAAAAATTCAAGACTTAGAAGGAGAGATAAATAATGGAAAAGTATATTAATTCATGTGGTCATATAAAATATGAAGAATTAGAGAATTTAAGTAAAACTATAGATACACCAGGGAGATTTCAATATTGTGTAAAAGATTTAGGAGATAAAGTAGAACTTGCCGATGAATATGGTATGGATACAATAGTTGTACCTAAAGATATTTTTACACCAGAAAGATACCCGGAGTTTCATTTAGGAGATAAAGTAGAAAGAATTGATGGAACAAGAAAAGGAGTTATTTATAAAATATATTGGGTAACTCATTATTCTAAAGAGCCAAATTATTTTGCTTATTACTTAGACTATGGTGACAGAAAGTCTACTAGATGGACTAAAGCTGAAGAAATAAGAAAGATAAACTAAAATGGATTATATAGAATTAAGTAAAGAAATATCATATGCATTGAGACATCATCCTGAAGAATTTAACTTAAAATTAGATGATAAAGGTTATACAAAAATAGATGATCTTTTGGATGCTATCAATAAGAGTCATAAATTCAGTAAGGTTATAAAATTAGAAGATATTAATTATATCTTAAACACATCTGATAAAAAAAGATGGGAAATTAAAGGCGATTTTATTAGAGCAACATATGGTCATTCAATAGAAAAAGAAATAGAGCATATAGAAGCTATACCACCAGATATTTTATATCATGGAACATCACATAAATATTTAAATAACATTATGGTAGAAGGACTAAAACCTATGGAAAGACAATTCGTTCATCTTTCTGAAGATAAATCAATTGCTATTCAAGTAGGCAAAAGAAGAGATGATGATCCCATTGTTTTAGAAATAAACTCAAGAGCAGCTTATGAAGATGGATTAAAGTTTTATAAAGAAAACAATGGTGTTTGGCTAGTTAAAAGTATATCTTCAAAATATATAAAAAAATTATGAGAGGTGGTGTAATATATGGAAAAAGATAAAGAAATTATATGCCCAATATGTGGCAAAGAAAAATTTACACAAGAAGATGGATTTATAATGTGTAATCATTGTGGATGGGAAGGAAACTTAGATACAAGTGACCCATACTTTGTTGAACTGAATGGCTATTCTCAAAAAGATTATAAAAAGATATATGATGAATATATTAAATTACATCCTGACTATGTTTGGTCTTCTAATACAAATGCACTTGAAGAATATGTTGATAGTTTTATTAACTATAAATCAAAGTGCCCTGTATGTGGTGAAGATTCATTTGAACCTGATTATAGATATTGTCACAAATGTGGTTGGCACTATAATTTTGTTCAAGCGGCTTTTCCAGACTTTAATGATAGCACTAATAAATTATCATTAAATGATTATAAGAAAAGGTATGAGCATTTAATTAACGAGAATCCAAAATATGAATGGAAGAATACTAGAGAGATAGATGCTAATTTATCACAAGAACAAATAAAGTGGTTAAAAGATAATAATATTAATTATTCATTTAATAAACTTACGCCTGATCATGAATTAAATGATATATATGATAAAATCGAAATGATTCAAAAACAATATGAAAGTAAAAAAGATTATGAAACATATATGTTTATTAAATCTATTATGAATGCAATTTTAGATTTAATGTGATAAAAAAGTTAGTATCTTCATTAAAAATTAGAATCGTAGAAATACGATTCTTTTTTTATGATTAAGTATATACTTGAGAGAAAAAGTAGAGTTTTAATAGAATTATCGTTTAAGAAAAAATAAATAATTATTACAAAAAAAAGATAATTTTTTACAATGGCAATACAACCTAACAAATTAGATAATGTTTATAGAACTTAAGAGGCCTCTTAGTTCCAAATAAGAAATAAGGAATTAAGAAATGAATGACAATTACATAATAATATATGCAATTATGCCTAGTGAGATTTATAAGACAAAAGATCTAACTAGCGAAGAGAAATTAATAGCAGAAAGAATAACTGCTCTATGTAAGAAGGAGGGATATGCTTGGATAAGTAATAAAGCACTAGCCGATATGTATGGTATAAGAGCTGATACTGTTTCAAAACATATAAGGCATTTAATAAGATATGGTTATCTAAAATGTTTATATGGGAAGAATGACAATGGTCATAAGAAAAGAACCATCTATTTAGCCAATAGTATCTGGGATAATCAAGCAATAGTAAATAGTTTAAATAACCAAAGCAATATAGGTTATACTTCCAAATATAATAATAAGTATACTTATAAAGATAATAATAAGACTAATAATATAACTATTTATAATAAATTAGCACCAAATGGTAATCCTATGTTTGGAACAAAAGATGGAATAGATTATTGGAAAGGTGAACCTATAAAACATGAGAAAGCAACTCCTGAAGAACAAGCTGAAATGGAACGAGAAATAAATGAGATATGTGGTGATACTCATGAATGAGAGATTAATATATACCGTTCAAGAGGTTGCTACTATTCTTCACTCTAGTCCTAATTATATTTATGATTTAATTAATAAAGGATATCTACCAGCTATTAAACTGGGAAGTATTAAAGTAATAAAAACATCATTAGAAAAGTTTTTAATCCAAAACGAAGGTAATGATCTATCAGATATTAATAACATTAAAAGACTAGTCACTGAAAGTGAGGTCAAATAATGGGAAAGATTATTATAAGAAAAAGGGGTAGTATCTATCAATATCGATTTGAAATAGCTGAAGTAAAAGGTAAAAGAAAATGGTATTCTAAATCTGGATTTAAAACTAAAGTAGAAGCATTAGAAATGGGTAATGTAGCTTTAACTGAATATTTAAATGCTGGAGCACCATTTAAAGAAAACAAAATGTCTTATAGCGATTATTTAGATTACTGGGTAAAAAATTATTGTGAATCTAATTTAAAATATAATACCATTCAAACATATAAAACATTAATAGAAAAGTATATTAAGCCAACACTTGGTATGTATCAATTATCTAGTTTAACTAGTGTTAAATTAAATACATTTATGATAGATATAGTTAATAAACATAACTTTTCTAGAACCTATTTTAAAAACATTTTAAAGGTACTTAAAGGATCATTTAGAGATGCTTGTAACTTGTATGGATTTATTAAATACAATCCAGCAATAACCATAAGAATGCCAAAAATAGAAGGTAATAGAGTTAAACCTAATCATTTATATACACAAGAACAAATAGATAAGATATTAGATAGATTAAAAGATGATTCAACATTTGTTTGTTCATTTATAACAGCATGTTATACCGGTATGAGAACAGGTGAAGTATTTGCACTTACTTGGGATAATATTGACTTTGACAATAACCTTATTCATATAGAGCATAATATCTATGATAAGCCAAAAGATAAAAGTGGTAGATGGTTTATAGGATCAACTAAAACAGAAACTGGTACAAGAGAAGTATGGATGTGTGATACTTTAAAATCAGCTTTACTTAACTTTAAATCAAGACAAGATATGTTAAAAAAGTTATATGGTAAAGAATATAAATATTATCATTTAGAAGATGTAAAAAATGACTATGGTAAAGTTGTAGAGAAAAGAATTGTTTTAAATAATCAATTTGATAATGATTATATTAATTTAGTTTTTACTAAAGAAGATGGCACATATTCAGGAACTGATACCATTAGATATCCATTTAAAATAATTCATGATGAACTAGGAATAAATAATAGATTCTATGATTTAAGAGGAAGTTATGCCACTAAGATATTAAATAATGGTACAGGATTAAGAGAAGTAGCTGATATTTTAGGGCATCGAAATATAGAAACAACTGAAAACTTTTATATAAGTAGTTTAAAAGAATCAAGAAAGAAAGCAATAGATAACTTAGATACAATTATTAGTTCTAATACTATTAATAATGCTATTAAGTTTGAGGCAACCTTATGAATTATTCAATATTTAGAAGTGAATCTATTAAAACTATTCCTGATTTAGCACAAGTAGGTGCTCATAATGATCGAGAAAAGAAAGCATATAATTCTAATCCTGATATCGATATTAATAAGACTTGGGAGAATATAGATATCATTCCCTTAGATACAAAATATGTTAAAAAGTTTTATGAAATAACTAGTGAATATAGAAAACAACATGAAGAAAGAATGAAAAATGAAAGAGCTGATCGAAGAAAAACTTTTAATCAAATGTTAAATAGTTCTCAAAATGTGGTAGCAGATAATCTATTATTTAATATGACTAACTCCGAATATGTTAAGAAACTAAGCAAGGAAGATTTAATTAAGTTTGGTAATGTTTGCAAAGATTTTGTTAAAGAAGATTTAGGATATGATGATAGTCAAATAATTCAAATGGTTATGCATAATGATGAAAAAACTCCTCATGTTCATTGTACTGTTGTACCACTAGTTAAGAAGTTAGATAAGAGAACTAATACTGAAAGATATACCATTTCTAAGAAGCAATATATCCATGATAAGATTCATATATCACAATTACAAGATAAGTTTTATGAAAGACTAATTAAAGCTGGATTTGAAGTAGATAGAGGTATTAAAGGTAGTGATAGAGAACATCTATCCATGAAAGAATTTAAAAAAGTAACTAACTATTACAATAAAGAATTAGATGTTAAAAATCAAAAACTAACTGAAGCTATGAATAAATTAAATGATAATATGAAGTCTAATAAAGATATTCTATTTGATAAAGATCATGTCAAAATAACTAAAGAAACTTTTGATAACATTAATAATGTAATAGGAGAATCTAAAAAAGTTATGGATATGCAACCTAAATTAGAAGAAGTATTTAATAAAGTTGATACCTATACTAAAAGCTATAATTCATTAGAAAGAGAGAATAATAACTTAAAAAATAAGAACGAAAAACTAAAAGACAATATTAAAAACCTAATGAATACTATTAATGAATTACTAGAGATGTTAGCTAAATTATTTAAAAAGATTCTTCATATAGGAACGGATAAAGATAAAGATGAAGTAGAACTAAATGTTAAACATCTATATGGTAAAGAACTATATTCTAAGTGGGAAGTTGATGATATTGGAAAGGGTTCAACTAAAGAAGTACCTCTCAAAATTCATGTTGGATTATTACCTAAAGGATATGATAAAAGTATTAAAAATCTAAATAGAGAATCAGAAAAAGATATAGCAGAATTTCAAAAGCAACATAAGAATAAAGAAGATGATCTATCCTTGTAGAAACTAACTTAAGACAAGTTAGTAACACACTACGATATTGGTAGAACCAATGTCGGTGTGCCAAAAGGAAATCCCTTTGGATTCTCTAAAGCAATAACTAAAATATAGTTATTGCCTTTTTTATTTTCGGTATCTAACCTCAATAAAAAAAGAAAGACTTTTCACCACTTTCATTTAACTATCGTTAAACAAAACGTGTACGTCTTTTCTATTAAAACACTATCGCCACTTTCATTGCTAAAGCAACAAAACGTGCCACGCATTT
>CALMHN010000046.1 GCA_937863745.1 uncultured bacterium
TTTATCAGCAGTTAATGTACCATTTATTATGGCATCTCCATCTACTTCAAGAATAGGGTCTAATAAAGGTCTGCCATACCCTACAGGGGTAACACCACCTATATCATCAATTAGAGTATCAGTCCAGTATGCTATCTATCCTTCTGGCAACGGATATGATGGTGTTTGACCACTTACTAATCTTAATTTACCTTTTATTTCTAAAGTAGAGTTTGATGTACTATAATTCAGGTAATTACTACTATCACCTATATGTACATTTACATCTTTATTACTATCAACATTGACTTTAAACCGTTCAGTATTATCTTTTAACTATACAATACCAGGATCATATACAGTGCCACCTATATCTTTAGTATTACCTATATACACACCACTTAAATTACCGCTAACATTTTGTCCTACAAACAGTTTCCCTGTAGCAATATTTTCATTACCTATAACAGTAGTATTGTTCCACTACGATAACCAGTTGTACTGTGTATTTCTCATCTCTACTATTAGGTTTGATATATACTCTACACCGTTAAAAGTTATTTTTAATAACAATGATTTCTCATTATATATGTTATATCTATCATCAGTACTAAATATCTAACTATGCTATATATTAACCTAATTACCAGATGTTACAGTAGCTAACTGTGTGCCATTCTAGTTATATATATAGAACGTACCTGTATTAAACTATATATTATCTTGCATTAACTTAGGTGTAAATGTAACGTTAGTAGGAGTAAATGTAGAACCATTATACACAGTCTGTCTACCAGAAATGTTAGTTACACTTATCTATAATGAAGGATATGTATACTTAACAGGTTCGCTCCAACTGTTAACAAACGAGTTCTTATATTTAGTCTATTGAGTAACCCATGTAAATTGACCAGCCTAAGGCTATGATGGTGTTAAAGACCAGTCAGTAGGATTAAACACTGTAGGCTAACTTGGTTTAGACTAAGCATTTTTATATCTAAACTCTATATATTGTGCTTCTTTACCATTTTTAACTTTTTTAACAGTAAACCGTTTAGTAACACTAGGAAACTCAACAATTTTTACAATACAATACTATGTATCAGCTTGAATACTATTAGCATCTAAAGACAACGTATTACCAGATAACGTAAACGTACCGCCAGATTGTTCTGCGATAATTAAAGTTTTTTGTGTAGTTCCTTTATACTAATATACGTTAGTTGTTATAGAAGTTCTTGGATCGATTTTAACATTATCCTAATCAAACTATACGGTATCGAACTCATTAGTCATAACTATGTTATACTAATCATCCTATGAACTTATAACACTTATAGTCTGTTGATCTATTAATATAGTACCCTAACTATCTTGATAAGCTAGTACAGTAGTATTACCTACTACACTATTTATAGTAATGCTTTTAGTAGTGGTCTATGTAGTATCTATAACACCGCTACCTATTTTCCAGTATACAGGAATCAGTTGTTCTGCCTAATTACCAACTTTTTGATACTATTTCTATGTAACTGTTTTACTACTAGTGCCATCAGAAAACCTTTCTGTATTTGGATTATACACAAACATATTCTAATCAAGTACAATATACTTTCTAACCTAAGGCTCACCTTGTTTACCTTGTATACCTTGTTTAGACTTACTCTATTTGAATGTTTTAGTAATTCCACTTGGATTATGTTTATATGTAATATACTAATTGTCTTGTGTCATATTACTCAATGTAATTGTCTAACCACTAGACTATACAGTAGAACCTACACTTAAAGTTGTTGTATTAACTTTAAATGTACCACCAGATAACTATGTAATTTCTAATGTACTATTAGTTATTAATTCAGCGCCACGATACAACGATGGTTTATGATTCTAAGTTGTATAATTACTTACAGTACCAGCCTAATCCTACTACAATACAGCCTATTCATTATCTAACAACAAAATATATGT
Source organism: uncultured bacterium (assembly GCA_937863745.1). Classification (GTDB taxonomy): domain Bacteria; phylum Bacillota_I; class Bacilli_A; order RF39; family UBA660; genus UBA6985. The sequence goes on from CALMHN010000046.1 coordinate 1,951, forward strand.
TTCACTCTATGAATCTAATATATTTATAGTCTGTATATCTATAGGATCTGTATCTGTAGAATTTAAATATGCTTTTATATTTATACTATTACCATATTGGTTATAAAAAGCTTGATTTACAACAATGTTTATAGAATTAGACTATGTCCATGGATCGTTATAATTTGTATCGTTCATTTTCCAGTACACATTTTGCAATACAGACTAGTTATTTCCAACACGTTTATACTATTTAATTTGTATAGACACCGAACTTAGTCCATCAAATGTTAAATTGTTTGGATCATATACAACTGTATGTTTATCTGGCACTATATAATAAGTTACCTAAGGATCTCCTTGAACACCCTGATCTCCTTTCTCACCAACGATTCTTGCCTAAGGGCTCCAAGTCTA
>CALMHN010000047.1 GCA_937863745.1 uncultured bacterium
GAGCTCCTTTAGTTGGCCAATACATATCTGTTATTCCTCCTATTTAATTATTATATATTTTTCGATTGTATCAATCGTAGTATCGGAATCTTTAAGTATAAATTGTATTTTATATGTTCCAGTTTGTAGATTTGACTTCATCTTTAGGGTTATTGATGAAGTTGCTGCTGGTGTTCCAATTATCAAATATTCTTTTGGTATAGATGTTCCTATTAAATCATTACTAATATAATCTTTTATATCTACTTCTTCATAATCTGTATCATATGTATTATCATACTTTCTTCTTAATAGTTTAATATCTATTTTTGGATTATCCAAGATAGAACTATAATCTATATCAAATTTTATTTGGTTATTACCATTTAAATTATATCCTGTGTCGTGATAAGTTACTAGAGAATTATCATCAGTTGTTAAATTTAAGCCATAGTTACTATTAACAAATGTAAATGGTATATCAACACTTCCAGATGAAGTTAATCCATAGTAAATACCATCTGGTGAACCATAGGTTTCAATATGAATTTTGTAACTACCCGTTGCTATATTGGCATTTTGAGTTACTAGGTTAATATAAGTAAGCGAATTACCTACTTTATCAGCTATTTTTATTCGGGTTGTTCCATCTAGATTTGGATTATACTTTTTACCATTTATTTCATAGTATAGACCTAATAAACTTGTACCGGTTACAATATTACCTTGACTATTAAGAATTGATATTTTAATACCCATCTTAGATTCAAAGTAAGTTGTATCTTGGATGATATTTGAACTTCCTGTTACCTTAGTTTCATTGTATATAGTATTAAGTTGTAACTGAGCAGTTTCACCAGCGTAAATAGTAGACTTATTAGATTTAGCATTAGCATTAATAATTGAATCTTTTCCTGTATAAATACTATATGTCATGTCTGAATGTTCAATTCCTAGGACACTTTTTATAATAGCATTATTGTTAGATCTTAATTCCATTAGTAATGTTTGATCTATAATATTTTCACTTATCGATGTATCTTCAAAATCCAGGATAAAGATGAATTCTTCAGATGAAGCTGAATCGTGGTAATATGTCGAATTCATGCTTGCATCATTGTATTTTTGGGTAGCATCATCGGAGCCCATAGTTTCAAACTTTGACAGATCATATGAACATGAATCTCCCGTCGAATTGATCTCAGTTGTTGCCGAGGAGACATCATCCGCATCTATAATATGATAATAATATTTAGGTGTTGAACTTGATAAATCAATCATAGTGATTTTTGTTTTAAGTGGTAAAACATAAGATGATACTAAAGCACGATGATAGCCATCTCGATAAATATTACCTGTAGAATCATATAATGAGAAATATGCACTTATTGAGCTTCTATTAGTAATATTTGTATCAGTTGATCCAAACATTGAGTAATTACGTCCTGATGTTATAGCACCTTCATAGTCATTTGTATTATATATTACACGTGACATATTAACTTTTATTTTAATACGTTTAGTAACACTATTTAAGTCATCAATCTTAGTAACAGCAAGTAAGGTTATTTCAACGCTTCCCATAGTATCTGTTGAGCCTAAGTTCTTTGAATGGTATAAATAGAATAACAAATTAGGTACATTGTTTGTATTTTCACCAATGTATTGAGTAGTACCAACTACATTATGAGTTGTACCGGTTACATAAGTTGTAGTTCCATCATTTAACCAACCTGTTTTAGTATTTTCCATGACTAACGCCATTTTATGATCAGCAATATCTGTCGTTGAGGCTGTACGTGGAATGTTATCTTCAGTTGTCAAAGTTATATCACTATTTAAATTATCAGTATTTAAGCCAACAACATGGAATGTAGTATTAGCTTTAGCAAAATCTCTCATAGCTAATTGAACAGTACCAAGTGTTGAATATTTACTAGCTACTAAATCTATTTCATATTTAGTTACAACATCACCAATAATCCACATATAATAATCTGAATCATCTGGCTGAGGTTTAACAACGGCTGGAATATTATATGCATTATTTGGATCGTCTGTACTAATGTAATTACTATAGAATCCATTTACATTAATATCGTGATTAGCAGCATGTAGTCCTAAAACATAAGTACCACTTGATGGAACATCACCCCAACTTAGAGTATCTCCATAGCCTTTGTTAGTATCATAGATTCCTCGTTTAATTGTTCCATCATTTGTTTTTGTATAAATACCTAAGAAAGTCATTCCATAGACATTACCATATGATGTAACAGATTCATTAGTGGCAACATTTAAGTTATTATCACCTAACATATATAATCTATTTGTAGTACTAGTAGTTACCGTTTTATTATTAGAATCTATATTAACTGTTTCAAGATTATTATTGGAATCAACACTTTTAAATGTCTTTAATAAGTTAGCACCGTTCTCTAAATATAATGTGGAACCATTTTTAAGATCTAATTCATCAATTATAGATAAAGTAAACAATTTATCAGAATATTCATTAGTTCTATCAGTTGCTCCACTTAAATGTAAAGATGAAGAATTAATAGTTAAAGTATTTGTTCTTTGAATTGATATAAGATCTTTTGGTGATTCATAAGTACCAAGATTAGATATATTAATAACACTTGTACCAGATGTTGATGATGCATCACCAGAACCAAAGACTGATCCTCCTATGTTAATTGTATAATCTAATCCATTAATATTTACCACGATACCTTTAGTTACAGAAATGAATGAATAATCGTAATTTGTA
>CALMHN010000048.1 GCA_937863745.1 uncultured bacterium
TCATCAGCTACGTCCTTACAATATCCATCCCAATAAGTTTTATTCTCTTCCGCAAAAGAATCCCAATCAAATTCTGAATACTCAAAACTTGCTGCTTTAACATTACTTGGAAAAGCACATATAAACAAAAAAAATGTCAATACAAGAAGCATCATTGAAACATGATGCTCTTGAAATAACACTTTTAAGTTATTATATATATGAAACATATAATCACTTCCTATTTCTATAAACCGCCACCAGAACCAAATGAATCTAATTCATCTTGTGTTAATGTGACATAAATTTGCATTCTCTTAGATCCACATACGAATAATCCTTCACCTTGAGAGTATGTCTTAATTTGTTCTTTTTCATTATCATTTAAATCTATAAGCTTAGCTAAATCTTCTACAGCTTGTTTCTTTAATCCCATTACTAAATAATAAGATGCATTATCAAATATAGCCTTACCATGTACTAATATGTTTTCTGAAGCAAAATCAGTAGGTTGTTGAGTAATAATAACAGTACCTGTATTATACTTACGAGCTCTTCTTTGCATTTGTGCTAAATATTCAGCACCTAATTCATTATTACCTGATAATAATATGTGAGCTTCATCAACCATCATAACTGTATTCTTACTCTTATCAAGGCATAAGCTCCATGCATATTTTAATATATTAAAGAATAATGCATTACGAATATTTGCTTCACTATTCATTACTTCTTTTATATTAAATACAATAAAACCAGTATCAGATTTAACAGTTGTATGCCCATTAAAATAATATCTTAATTCATTTATAAATGGTCTAACGCGTAATTCAAGTCTCTCTAAGCAATCTCTTTCACGAGTAGCTTCAGGCATTGAAATAAGTTTTCCTTGAATAGTTTGATATACTTCATCAAACGTTGGATAATTTTCCGGTTTAAAGTTCAAGAAATTACTTGTTGCTTCAATACCAAATCTTTTATATGTCTCTTGAACAACATCTGAAAACATTGCTAAAACATCATCTTCAATATCTGGAGAATAATATTTCATAAATGCTTTTAATGATTGTAATGTTCTAGTTAAAACTGTATATCCTAATCCTTGAGATAATTCCTCTTCATCAGAGTCCACTACAACCTCAAGTGGATTAATCATACCAAATTGTCCACCTTTACCTAGATCAACAAACGTACCTCCGTAATTACGGCAAATACTTTCATTTTCACCTTCAGGATCGATACAAACAATTTGATATCCATTTCTAATATGTCCTCTTAATAACAACTTAGCAGCTGTCGATTTACCAGAACCAGATGTACCAAGGATTATCATGTTGGCATTATTTCTATTCATTTCTTTTCTTTGTTGATATAAGAATTGATTAAATAATACTACACCACCAGATCTATCAACACCAAATAGAGTTGATTTACCAGGGTCCTTAACACTATCAAATACAAATGGATACATTGCAGCCATTGTTGGAGATGGCATTGGAATACCAACTCTATCTTCAATGTCTTGTTTAGGGAATATTGCAAGCATACTCTTTAATACTTTTTCTTGTTCAAACATCATTGGAATAGCACGCATATTTAATCCAACTAAATAATTATTAACTTGTAATTTCTTAGCATTTAATTCATCTTGACTATCAGCTGTAATCATAATGTGTAATTGAAAATCAAATATTTTAGATTGAGTAGCAGCTAACATTGATACAAATGATTCCATTGATTCATAACCAAGTCTAATTTTTTCTTTTAACGTGTTATCATGTTCTTTAGTAAATTCATCTTTTAATTCAGCAATTTCTTTATTGATTGTTGAACGCATAATTTCAGGATCAATAGGTATATGTTTAATAACCATTTTAACCCCAGGTATAGCTGATATATTACTTAAATAACCAGGACCAATTGCTGAAGGATATTGAACTACAGTTAAAATAACTGCATATTTATCACTAACCATAAATTGATTAACTTTAAAATCTAAACCTTTTGGAGCTATTTCACTCCTTAATTTACTTCTAGACATCCGTCATCACCGTCCTATACTCTACTTTTAAACCATCATTTAAGAAACTATCAAGAATAACTCTTGTATCTTCATCAGTAGTTTGTCTACTATTTAAACCAGCAGAAGCGAGGCCCGAAATAAGATTATGAATCTTTTTTTGAATCTTATCTGTATTTTTAACTGATTCTTTAAATAATATATAATATTCAGTATCAACAGCATTAAACTCAGGTCCAATAAACTTATCACACTTATCAATATCTTCATTAATAAGTTTTCTAATTTGAGGATTTTCCTCTTTAGTATACATTATTTCAAGTTCAGATTTATAAAGATTAATATCAACCGGTCTATCACAACAAATAAGCCAAAATTCATAATCTATAGTATTATAAAAATTACGTAAATTATAAATAACATTATCTTGAGTTTGTTGATCAGATATAAATATATTTCTTGGTTCTATACGAACACCAGTAACATATTGAAGACCTACCAAAGGATTAGGATTTTCAACTTCAATCATCCCATTCTTAATATCAACTATTGGTAACCAATCTTCAGCAAACTTAGTTGAACTAGTCTTCTCTTTCTTCTTTTCCATAATTAACACACCAACCTTTCCATCTATATCTTCTTTGTTTAGTTAGATAACCATATATATTAGCCGTCATTGTCCAAACATTATGTTGATTTGGAACAGGAACAACCATTATACCAGTAACAATTAATGGTACACATATAATTATTACATCAGACATAGTTTCAGCCTTTAAAGTAATTAATAACATAAATGTTAGAAATGCTCCTATACCAAATATAATAAGATCAATAGTATTAAATATACCAAGTATTAACATTGACCTTTTAGAATTGGCAGGAATTAAATAATTACCCATAACTAACCTCTTTTCTTTTTATTCTTTTAAATTTCTC
>CALMHN010000049.1 GCA_937863745.1 uncultured bacterium
TATTAAGAAGCATTTGACATCTCCTCTTTAATAGTCATACTATCTTGCATATTTTCATACATTTCATCTAATTCTTTGAATGCATTTTGTATATTATTTATAAGCACATCAGTTGCTTCTGGTTGATGTCTTCTTATCTTTCGCACTGTCCATGACATGGGTTTGTTTAATGTAATACCATACTTATGAAAAGTATTTTCAATAGCAACTGCTATAAATGAGTAAACAGTTGACGCAACTTCTTCTCTTTTCAAATTATTTTGTTTGGTTATTAATAAATCTAAGAAGTTATTAATATAGTTATTTATCTTCTGATAATAATCATCATTAATATTGAAACCATGTTTTTCAAGAAACATCTTTAAGTATTCTTCTTCACCTTTGCTTACTACTGCTAGTAACTTAACAACTACTGCAGGCATAAATATCATCTCCAATTATACATATTATATATTGTTGGTTAGTTCATAAATGTTATTTCTTTTAATGTATTTTCAATTGCTTCATCATATACATTAGAAACAATATTAGGCATGCTTACAATATAACCAAATTGATCTGCAAAGAATTGATTATTCATTATTTCTTTAGTAACCTGGTCCTTTATATCAGTGTTTTCTAAAATTACTTCTAATAACTCAGTAATATCCATAATATTCATTTTTTCAGCAACTAGAGTAATAGTATCTATTTTACCAAATGGAATTTTTATACTTGAACTAGCTGAACATATTACAAAATCATTATTATATTCTATGTCCACTACTTTTATTATAGTGGACAAACCATATAGGAGATCTTCAACCAAGGGTGTTTTATATATAGTAATCTTAGTTCTTTCATCTTCTTCTGAATCATCATACACTTCTCCAGCACTATATTCCAATTCACTGCAATAAGGAAATATGTATCCATTTTCCTTATCATAACAACATATAACATCAGAACCAATAGACCTAAATATATCAATCAATGGACTAATATCCAATATATCCAAATATGGTGTATACATTGATCTCTTTTGTATCTTTTTTGTCATAGATACTGGGAATGCCAGCATATTTAACCTCACTCCATTATTAAAGTCATATATTAAATCAAATGTTATAATTAACGAATAAGAGTTTTCAGCTCTTCTTTTTTCTCATTGATAATATCATCATATTTCGTTGTTACTAAGTTATATATATAATCAACATATTCATCCTCAATGAAGTTTTTCCACTTGATGTTATACGTTGACCCATTTCTAGGATCAATGTATTTATATCTGTATAAATTAAGTATACTTTTAGTAAACAGCTTTCTAATTGTATTTTGTGTTTTATCTGATATGTGTTTATCAAACTTCTTATTCATAACTGTTTTATATAATGATTTCATGAGCGTATTAGGTAATGTTGGATAGTCTGATCGTGTTTTCTGCTTATCAAATACTACACCTGATCTTAACATCGTTAGTAATGTCTCTTTTTGTGGATCTACTTTATTTATACAATCATAAACAAATAGATTCATCAAATGAGGTGTAGTATAAAAGTATTTTATAGGTAAAGAAAATACTCTAATTATAAAAGGTTGCGATATGTTATATAGTATTGGATATACATTATAATGATAAATATCAGAGAAATTAGAATAGTTCTTAGCAATATAGCTAAATATATTCTTAGTTACTGTCCTATAAAATACTTCCTGTTCAATAATATTACTTTTAGGCGAAGGAATGTTATTTATTAAATTTAAAGAAGATGGTATACAAATATAAGAGAATGATGTCTGTAATAACCACTGTAATTCATTCTTTGCAACTGAGATGAGATATGCTATTGGATTAATAATCTCATCTGTTGTATCCAGAAAAGGCAATTTTAATGAAGGTAAAGCTTTATAAAATAGTGAGTTGATCAATTCAAGATTATGAGTATCACTAGCATATCCCTGTGATGCTGATAACATATCCCATAAACGTTTACCTTTTCGTTCTGGACTAGTTTGAAGAATCATGGAATCTATTATTCTAAATAACTTATCTATAATGCCTGCTGTTAATAATTCTTGGCATATAATAGAATGTATCTCTTTCATCTG
>CALMHN010000050.1 GCA_937863745.1 uncultured bacterium
TCATTGAAGTTGCCATTACACTAACAGCTCAAGTTAATAATACACCTAATATAAAACCAAATTTAGTATTGCCTTTTAACTTCATCATAAACTCATCTTATTATTAATTTTATCATAACTTTATATAAAAAAATAGTTTGCTATTAACAAACTATTCATCATCTATTTCTTCTATACCATCATCAGTATCATTCTTATTATCATTTAACTTAGTAGGATTATTTTTAAACATATCTCTATCTATTTCAATCTTATTAAGTTTTTCATTAGTTACTTCTTTAACCTTAGCTTTATTATCTTTAAATGGATCTAATCTTAAATGTTTACCCTTCTTCTTAGGTTCCTCATTACTAGTTCTAACATTAGTAATTGGCTGTACACCCTCAATAGGATAATATTTAGGATCTAATTGTTTATCAATCTTTAATCTCCTATCTTCTTGAATCTTAGGAGGAATAACTAATATACCAACAACAACTCCAGCCACTAAAATAATAACCATGATTACATAAGGAATAATCGAATAGATAAATCTTAAGGTTTCTTCACTTTTAGTAATATTTACTCTACTAGCTTCAACCTCATTAGAAGATGTTTTCTTTAATGTTAAATAATAACCATCATCACGATATTTATTACCATCATCTGAATAAGCATAAATATCACTTATTTTAATTTCTGATGACTGTTTAGTTTTAAAATTGCTATTCAGACTTAATATAACTTCCATATACTGAGAAGATGAATATATATAACCGGATTCACTAATAATTTGATAAGTAACATTCTTACCCTTAGTAGATATAATATTATAACTAACTTTAAAATCATCAATAGGAACAGCATCTACAAAAGTAAACTTACTTGTATCTATTGTTACATATTGACTAACTTTATAAGCTTCTTCCCCATTAAAACCAAATTTTAGAACAACTTGATTATCATTTATAGTTGAGTCCATATCAAATGTAGTACTAAATTGAGAAGATGATAAAGCATAAACTTTACTACTCATAAATAAACTTAAAATTATAAGTAAACAGCTTACAAATTTTTTCATATTACACCTACTTTTTATTATTAAATTAAAACCTTCATTGTTCTAATCATTTGATTAGTATAACCTAATTCATTATCATACCAAGCAATTACCTTAACCATTTGTTTACCATCAACATCCAATACTTCTGTTAATTCTCCATCAACTAAAGCACCTGTTTTATGACCAATTACATCACATGAAACAATTGGATCATGTGTAATTTCTATTGTTTTGTTTTGATTAATTCTAAATGCTTCATTAATATCATCAACACTTACCTTTTTCTTTAAAACAAGTGATAAATCTATCATAGAACCATCAATAGTTGGAACACGCATAGCACCACCCATTAATTTTCCATCTAATTGAGGCATAACTTTACCTATAGCACTAGCAGCACCTGTTGATGTAGGTATAATATTGGCCATAGCACTTCTACCACGACGAGATGCACATCCCTTTTTATGAACAACATCCAAAGTAGTTTGATCATTTGTAGTAGCATGAATTGTTGTCATAAAACCACATTCAACACCAAATGTTCTATCTAATACATCAAGAACTGGAGCAAGACAATTAGTAGTACAAGATGCTGCACTTATAATTTCTTCTTTACCAGTTAATGTTTCATGATTAACATTGTAAACAATCGTTTTACAATCTCCCTTAGCAGGAGCTGATATTACAACATGTTTAGCACCAGCACTAATATGCTTCATCGCATCTTCAACCTTTGTATAATGACCTGAGCACTCAAGAACTACATCAATTTTTTCTTCTTTCCAAGGTAACTTAGAAGCATCAACTTCTTTATAAACCTTAATTAATCTTCCTTTAAATAAAATACCTTTATCATTAAAAGATATTCCATTAGAATTAAACATTCTAAAATTAGAATCATACTTTAATAACATATATAAATCTTCAACTGGAGCTAAATCATTAATAGCTACAACTTCCAATTCATCATCATTCATTAACTCTCTAAAAGCAAGTCTTCCAATTCTACCAAATCCATTAATTGCAATTTTTTTCATATTATTTATTCCTTTCAAATATTGATCCACCAATAAATTCTCTTAACAAATTATCTTCCGGTACTGATTCACTTGGTATCGGATAAAAAGTTCTAAATTCACTTAATAATCTATGTGCTTCTTCATAACAAGGAGAATCAATCGATATACTTAATAGAAGTGGTTCTATATATACTTTTAATACTCCAATTTCATATGAATAAGATGTATTTAATACAGCATCAACTGTATCTGTATAAGGGAATATATTCTTTTCTTCCCCTTTTCTTACTGAATCCCAAGTTGAAATCGTAAACTCAGCATCTTTTCCTCTGGTTCTAAAATCTCTTACAATTCTTCTTAATAATCTATTATCGGTTGTCGATACGTAATTATGTCTATCCATTCCTAAAGGCGTAAATGGTGATATATAAACTTTATATATTAAATCAGGATTAATAGTAATTAATCGAGGATTAATAGCATGTAACCCTTCTATTACTAATACATCATCTTCATCTAATCGATAAGTCTCATCAGTTTCAGTATGTTTACCAACTGTAAAATCATAAATAGGTAATTTAGTTTCTCGACCCTCCAATAAATTAGTTAATACTTCATTAAAATAGGAAATATCTAAACTCTCTAAACACTCAAAATCAGGCTTACCATCTTCTCCAAGTGGAGTCTTATCTCTATCAACAAAGAAGTCATCTAGACTTATTGGAATAGCATTAACACCATATGCTGATAAATATAAAGATAACTTTCTTGAAGAAGTAGTTTTTCCAGAAGAAGAAGGACCTGCAAGTAATATTATCTTTTTATTTTTACTTATAATATCTTTTGCTATTTCATATAGACAATTATCTACCATGATATCATTTTTCTTAATTAAATCTTTTACTTTACCTTGAGCAACAATATTATTTAAATCACTTACATAATTAATATCTAATTTACTTAACCATTCATCATATTGATTAAAAGAATCATATATATGACTCCTAAAAGTAAAATCCAACTTACCATTAAATGGATAAACTAAAACGAATTTATTATCTGATACAAAATATAAATCAAAATATTTAAGCTCACCAGTAGAAGCAGGCATATCATGTGAATAGAAATAATTATATTGTCCCTCTAATTCAAACATTGATACTACTAAGTTATCTATATCTAATACATTATAAGCTTTTTCATAATTACTCTTATTTTTATAAAAATTATATGCTTCTTTCTTATTAACTATTTTCTTATGAAAAGGAATATTATCATTAACCATTTTATTCATATAATCTTTAATTTTATCTAGATTTTCTTTATTTATATTTGTAGTTGAATCTATTACACCATATATTCCATGATCTAAACTATGTATAAATTGAACATCACCATTAAATAGTCTTTTAACAGTATTACACATCATAAACTTCAAACCTGATATATATACTTTAATATTCATTTTTACACACCCTTTATTATCTATATAATATTATATAATTAAATGATAAATAATTAAACCATAAAATAAAAAAATAATAGTATTACTTTTTACTATTATTAATTAAATCTTTAATTTTTCTAAAATGATGGTTAATACCTGATTTGGATATTTTAATATCCGTTTCTAAACTAATAATATCTGCAAGTTCTGACATTGTTGTCTCAGGATATTTAAGTCTATAATCTATAATTAAATTAGTTTTATCATCTAGTAATACTAATTCATCATGTTCTTTCAAATAATTGATATTTTCTATTTGTTCTCTACAAGTCTTCATTGATTTTTCAACATTTGCTTGTTCACAGTTATTAAGCCTATTAACCATATTTTTATGATCTCTATATATTCTTATATCTTCATAGTAAAATAAAGCATTAATAGCACCAATTAACTTAATAAAATCACTTATTTCTTCAGAAGCTTTAATATATATCATATATTCTTTAGCTCTTTTAATAACTTTGGAATTAAAATCAAAAGATAATAATAAATTATTAATAAGTTTGGCCTCTTCTAAAGTATCAGCAAAGAACTCTAAATGATATTTACTTTTATTAGGATCATTTATCGAACCTGAGCTTAAGAATGCTCCCTTTAAATATGATGATCTTTCTTCATCTGAATAATCAATTATATTTTTAAATAAATCATTTACATCACTTGTAATTAAATCTACTTTTTCATTAAATTCTAATATATATAACGTTTTAACACTAAATTTCTTTTGTGTTCTAATAGTTAATTGAATATTTATACCATATATTCTTTTTAATAAAGAATACATTCTTCTAGCTACTGAAGCATTTTCTATGTAAATAGTTATTTTATCATCTATAAAATTACCACTGAACTTTAAATAACTTAGTAATTCTGAGATTGATTCTAACTTATTAGTTTCAATCTTTGTAACCTCATCTTTTATTCTCGTCGTAAAAGAAGACATTTTATTCACCTTCCATCAAATAAGAAAATATTAAATAAGCTGTTTTAAGTGAATCATGTCTTAATACATTATCTTCAATCTTCCATATTTTATCTTTAATAATCGAAACATTCATTCTTTTTAAAGTAGATTCATCTAATTTAACTGGATCTTTTTGCTCTAAAGAGGCATATTTCTTCTTTATATAATCGCTTATTTTTCCATCATTTGCAAGTATAACATCAATTACACCATTACCCAAAAACTTTTCTAAGAGTTTGATATGATCTGATGCTTTAAAATCATTTGTCTCACCAGGTTGAGTAACTAGATTACATACATACATTTTTTTAGCTTTAGAAGCTTTAATCTCATCAGTTATCCCTTTTACCAATAAATTAGGAATTATACTTGTTAATAAAGAACCTGAAGAAAATATAATTAAGTCAGCCGTCTTAATGGCTTTTGCTATATCACTAGATATACTAACATCTTTATCATACTCTAAACTAATAATATTTTTATTAGCATATGTAACATTTTCTTCACCAATTACTTTACTACCATCATCCATGATACCTACTAAATTAACATTTTCTTCTGTAATTGGAAGTACACGTCCTTTTATATTTAATAATTTTTCTAAAACTGGTATAGCATGTTTAAAATCACCTTTAGTATCAAGCAATGCTGCCAAGATTAAATTTTTAATTGAATGACTTTCCAATTCCTTACCAGCCGGAAAACGATAATTCATTAATTCCATGATATCATCATCTGTATTAGACATTGAAAGTAATACTTTTGATATATCACCTACTGCTGGAATATTTAATTCACTTCTAAGTTTACCAGTAGATCTTCCTGAATCAGCAACTGTAACAATAGCCGTAACATCAACTGGGAATAATTTTAAACCTTTTAGTAGTTGAGATAAACCAGTACCTCCACCAAATATAACAATCTTCTTCATGTAATCACCTAAAACAATTCTATCAAATTTAAAGAAAAAAAGACACAAATGTGTCTAATTTAATCATGATTCATACCAACGTATGTAATATGAGCATAACCACTACCAGAGTTTCCTGTCATAGTTGATGTACCATCATGAGTTGGCATTGATGCATCTCCAGCAATCATATTAGTATTACTAAATACTAAATCCGAATAATGATATGAACATGTTACATCACTTGCAGCACTCGTTGCACTACACTGAGTACCATTTGTATCATTTCTAGGTGTTAAAGTAGAAGCTGATGTTATAGCAACGCATCCAAGATAACCAGATATATATGAAGACCCGCCACCTCCAGCTGCATAATAACCAGTTGCACGTCCGCCACCATAGTAGCCGCCTCCGCCGCCTCCGCCATCACCACCAGCGTAGGTTAAAGGAGCACCAATACCAAAAGTTCCTGCAACAGAACCAGTTCCACCAGCAACTTGAGTACCACCAGTTCCATATCCATCTACAGTACCATTTAAACCAATTAATGTGCCACCTGCACCACCAATAGAAAAGTCGTTAGATCCACCGCCTCCAGCAGCAATCATAATACGTGATGCTAAAGAAGAAGAATCACTCCAAGTTCCACCAGTAAGGCGAACATCACTTCCGCCACCTCCACCAGAAGCACCACCAGAATCATATCCACCACCATTAAATGCTAAATAATGATCATCACTTGAACCATAACCCTTACCAACTCTACCAACATAAATATAAAGAGTTGTTCCCTTTTCTAATAATATTTCGCCAGTAGTATAAGCACCTTTTCCACCAATACCACCCCAAGGGCTAGACATCGTACCACCTTGAGCTCCCCATAATTCAATCTTATAATAACCTGAACAAGTTATATCAATTGATTGGACATCACCTGTATAAGAATATACTTCAGATAAAGGATCACATTGAATCAAACCAGCAGAATCAGTTGTTGTATTAGTTGTCGTTGTTGTTGTCGTACTTGCAAGTGATGTTTCACTTACCTTTATTACACTTCCATCATTTTTAACTA